>CATLUC010000114.1:0-2295 GCA_950059165.1 uncultured Clostridium sp. | reverse complement strand
TTTATCATTTTTTCAATTTGTTTTGCCCTTTTATTGCCTTCTTTTGCTTGTTTTTCTATTTTTGCGTCATTTAAAGATATAAATGCAATTTCAGCTGCTGCAAAAAATGCATTTAATGCAATTAATATTACTAAAATTATTAATTGTGATATCATCTAATATCGACCCTTTCTTTTTATTTGTTTTTTATATTATATCCATTTTTATATTTTTTTTCAACAAATTAGCAAAATTCTTTTTTACATATTCCCACCTATTAGGCATAAATTGTTGTTTTGTTTGTTTTATTCCCTTGTTCGTCTATTAAATCCCATATTTCTTACATTGGTTTTCTCCTTAAATTTATTTATTTAAACTTTTTTTATTTTCTTTTTCTAATTGTTTTAAACTCTTTTTAGGTGTAGGTAAATCCTCTGGCATTGTTCCGACCTGCCTCTTTAATTGCTTTTCTAACAATTTTTCCAATATTATAATGAGTTTTATTTGCTTCTTTTTCATTTTAGATATTATCTTTTTTCAATTTTTGCTCTGTTTGAGAAATTCTAAATAAATTTGCAATTAGTTCATCACTTCCCATATTATCTAAAATATTTTCTCTATATCTTAATCCCTTTCTTTTTGCAATATCATTAGCTGTTTCTCCGTTGTATAGACCTTTATATCCATAATTATGAAATTTATCAAAATTTTTAACACCTACTTTTTTAGCTACTTGGTTTAATGAATAATTTCCCTTTTTTGTTAAATCTCTTTGATAAAATCTCTTTTCATCTTCAGTTAGTAGATTATATTCCTTCTCAGTAATCTCTTGTTTTCTAGTTTGAATAGCAAAGTAAGTCTGTGCAAGGGCAATTACTTTCTTTCTACTATCTCCATTTTGGGCTATTAAATAACAAGCATAACGAGTTAATTTATAATCTTTAATCTCAACAACTGCATTATTAGCACGTTTTGACAACTTGCCAATGTTGGCAAATTGTTCATATTCACTAATATCACTGTTTTTACAAGTTTGTTTTGCTTTATCAATTACACTTTCAAATCTTCTCCATTGTTTATATTCTAAAATTTTCATCAGTTCTCTTGCATACCAAAACTCAATTCCATTTTCATCTATATGCTTAATCTTTTCAAATGTTTCAAACTGTTGCATATAACACCTCTTTTTTATTATATTCATAGTATAGCACAAATTTTATTATTTTTGAAGCTTTTATATACAGGAAAAGAGGAATTTTAATATTCCTCGTTCCTTACCTTACATACCAGTTACTGGCAATTTATTCATTTTTGTATTTCTTACCTTTTTACTTAATGTAACTTCTCCTTGTGTTTCTTCTTGATTATTATTTATTGTAACTACTGATTGTTCATTCATAGCTACCTGTACTTCAATCAATTTATCATAAACTTCGTATCCTTCTTTTGATTTTGTTTCTCTTAAGTAATATTTCCCTGGAACTAGATGTTTTATTTCAATCTTTCCTTCTGCATCTGTTTTAAGTTCTGAATACACTACTTCCATATTTTCGTCTAATAGTTCAAATTCCACTCCTGATATTCTTTCTTTTGTTTTTGCGTCTTCTTTAATAACTGTAATTGTTGTTTCATTTTCTGGATATTCTTCATCTTTTGTACCTATTCCATCTTCATAAGTTGTTGTTAAAGCACATCCATTCTCTGAAAAACCTGGTGCTATACCATAAAAAATTTGACCGTTTTGCGACTAATTTAAAAGTTCCTATTTTAGTCATATTTTTTATTGGTACTAATACTTTAAATTCTTCATTTGCTTCAAATTCAGTTTTTTCCTGATTTTTATTATTGGTTATTTTTACTTCATCTACATCAATATCAATTTTATATTTTTTAATATTTTTATTAGATGTCACATTATAGGTTTTAGACATATATTTTTTATCTATATTGTCCTGTTTCCATTTGCTATCTTTTTGATTAATATGTAATATGACAGTTTCGCTATTATTTTGTTCTGCTTGTTCATTAGATTTAGTATAATTGTCACCTATTTCAATGTTTTCATATTTTAATAATTGCCCACTATTTTTTGTCATATCTAAATTAGTAAAATTGCTTGATGTAGCATAAACTGCATTCATAAATCCTAATCCATTCATTAGGAAAATTGCAATTATTGTAAGTACTTTTTTTATCCTGCTTTTCTTTTTTTTCAAACTTTTTCTTCCTTTCTTCTTTATTTTTGTTTTTCTACTGCTTTAACACATCTTCTGTAATGTTTCTCGTTTTCAATACAAGTAATTAGTGTAATTGTAT
>CATLUC010000113.1 GCA_950059165.1 uncultured Clostridium sp. | reverse complement strand
ATGGTCTTTAATTTCTGCTGCATATCCATTTTGCTCACCTTCGTTATAAACTCTTAACATATATACTACTATGTCTTTTTGTTTTACAAGAAGTGGCTCTTTTGTATGGTTATATGTTGCTGTTGTAATTAGGTTTCCATTACTATCTACTGTGTTTAATTTTGATGTATCTACTATTGGTTCTCTTTTATATGAACCATCTTTGTCTTTTAAATATTCATTTTCTTCTATTTTTGTATCTTCACTTATTGCTATTATGAACTTTCTTAATGCTAAGTCAAATGATTGTAAAATAATATAGTCATGGTCTTCATCATCTTCATGGTCTGGATGTGGTTTCCAGTCTTCTGTGTCTGAATCCCTATCATCTATTGGGTCTCCTTTTTCGTCACAATCTTCACTAATTTCTGCTTCGTTTCTTATTGGTGTTCCTGTTTTATTTTCTGCTGTGACTTTTAATTTTACTGATATTTCTTTATAGCTTAAGTCTTTTTCTGTTTTTGTTCCATCATTTTCTCCAAATGCCTTTATTAAGTTTCCTCCTACTGTTGTTTCATTTTCTTTTGATAAATAGTCTGAAGAAATTTGGATGATTTTTTGTTTTTCATCATCATATACGAATTTTCCCCATAAATATTTTTGGTTGAATTCTATTGCTTCTTTTTCTTCTGCTGTTAAAGTTGTATCATTTTTTAGGTCTTCTCCTTCTTTTTCTGACCATATAAATTGTAAGCCTTCTGGGATGTCTTCTGTTATTTCTTGGGCATACCCGTCTATTGTTCCTTCATTGTAAATTCTAAATGTATATGTTACTATGTCTCCATTTTTTACACTAACTGGTTCTTTGTTTAGTTTGTAATCAGCTGTTGTTACTAATTTTCCATTAGCGTCTAATGTGTTTAGTTTGCTTGCATCTATACTTTGTATTCTTTCTGGTACTTCTTTTCCATTTACATTAGTTATACGTTTTATTAATTTTAAGTCAAATGATTTTTCTTTAACCAATGTTAATTCTGTTGGTATTGACTTATTTGTTTTTGTAACTTCTGCTAGTGGTTGTTCTTGGTTATTTGTAGTAGATGCCCATAATTTCATAGTTCTATCACTATAATTAATGTTAATACTTACTGTTAGTTTGCTTACTTGTGTACTTGGAACTGAAATGTAAAAATCACTTCCTACTAGGTTTTTTACTGTTGTTTCAGAAGATACTTCCTTTTTGCTAGAGTCTAATAGTTTATAGTTTGTAATTTCTGTTCCATTATTTTTTACTTTGAAATCAATTGTATATGGTATTGAATTTAGTTCTGTTATATGAATTGGTCCTATTATGTAATTGCTTCCAGATGTTTCGCTTTGTAAAGTAGTTGTATCTACTTTTGCAGGTTGTCCTGATGTAGTTGTAGTCATATTTGTATATTTGCTAGCATTTGCTTTTGCTTGTCTTATCATATAATTGTATAATACTTCTGCTTGGTATGTTCTTGCTTGTCCTGCATCTGATGTTTCTTGTAATCCATTTGGAGTATAACTTGAATAAGGTTTATATGTTGTTCCATCTAATGTGTAGTTTAACCATCCCTTGTCTTCTCTTTTATCATATTTTGTGTCATGTTCTGTTGTTTCTGTATATTTTGTGCTACTTGTGTCTACTTTATAATAGTTTGTAAAATACCAAATTACAGCTTGTTGTATAGCATTAATATCATCATCTGTTAGTGGATAACTTTCCATTAATTCTACATAGCTTGTATAACCACTATTTGGTTGTTTTGCATAATTTAGCACTTCGTCAAGCAATGCTTTCTTTTCATCTGCTGTTGATTCTCCTGGTAAATATAACATATCTAAAACAGCTAAAAGTGCATCATATCTATTATATGTAGTCCCATCTGACTCAGTAATATTTGCTTCTACTAATGATTTTAATATGTCATTTTGGGCTTTTATACTGTCTCTTTCAGTTTTCATGTCATAATTTACATTATATAGCGCTCTTTTTATTGTTCCATTGTCAGTTTCAGTAAATCCTATTCCTGCTTTTACACAGTAAATGTTTGCGTCTGTAAATCCTTCTGAAGTGGCTGATGCGTATTTTACTATGTTCCATATTTTGGCTGCATTGCTATTTCCTGGTGTATTAATTGCATATCCAATGTTTGGATTGTCATTTGTCATTAATTCTGTTATTCCCATATATACTTCTTGCCCTGCTGGCAATATTGCTGCATATACCATGTTTTGTGTTAATAAAATTGTGATAAATACTATTATTGCTACTAAATTTACCAATATTTTTCTGAAATTCATTTCTTTTCTCATCCTTTCCTAACTATCTTAGGTCGTTTCTTTTTATAATCATTCTCTATAATTATATTACATTTTTCTATTAAAATCAATATATTTTACGTAAATTTAGCACATTTTTTGTGATTTATTTAACTTGTGTGTTTTATGTTATTTTATTTTATATGTTTGCTCTCCTGTTTGTTGTAATTTTACATTTGATTTAAGGCATATAACTGGTTTTAATTCTTTTACAGTTTCAGTGTGCCAATAACCACCTATCAAGTATCCGTGGAGATATGCAACATAAATATGTATTACTAGGTGAATCTGGTGAAGCCATCCAACCTATAGAACTATATATATTATTATAGTCATTTCTGTTTTGTCCTGTATAATTTTTTGGATAAATTTCACTTTCTGAATCATCATTCCATCTTGTTTCATATCCATTCTTATTTGGATCTACCGCATATACAATATATTTGTTTGGATGTGTTTCTTTATAAGATGCACAAATCAACTCAACTGTTGGAGCTCCTATTGCATAAAGTGCTTTTTCTCCTACAAATTTACTCCATTGTTTTGTATCTAACAGATAGGCTGTTGCTTTTATGTTCGGAGATGTACTATTTTTAAATATTTTCAAGTATTCACTTAACCATTTTTTTGCTAAACTATTTTCTTCTATCCATTTGCTTCCTTCATAATCGTCATTTATATATCTAAAAGAAACACTTTTTGTATTGTTATCACTATTTTGTATTTCAGTCCCTAACCTACCATTAGGTGCATACACAGAGTCAATACTTGCTCCAGCTATTAAATAAATATTTTCATTGTCTGCATAAAAGATTTTCCAAATTGGTACTGCTTCACTGTTTTGGCACGTATATCCTTCTACTGTTGCTCCATAATACTTACTTTTATCTTCTTCATTCGCTATATCTTTTGCTGTTATTCCCACATAGTCATCTAATTTTCCTTCTATTTCATATCCATTATTAGTTGTTATTTTCCCTGTTATTGTGTCTACCTGATTTTCATTTGTTATTATTTTAATGTTTTTTAATTCTTCTATTACATTTTCTAGTTTCGTATTTCTATGCTTTTCTTCTGCCTTTATTATTGCCAATTCTATTTGTTCTTCCAAAGATCTTATTTCTGTTAAGTTTGATGCATTTTCTGCGTTTTTTATTATTGCATTTTCTCCTGTTAGTCCTGTTATTGTTACTCCTGCTAAAATTAGCAATATTATTATTGTTATAATTAATGCTGTTATTGTTATTCCTTGGTTTTTGTTTTTCATCGTAATCCCCTTTTCTATTTTTTGTTTATTATATATTTACATTTTTCCAGGTACAATAAAAGTGACTACATTAAGTAATCACTTTTTTACATAATTTATATTTACTTCTATAATACATATTTTTTTATTAGTATTATTCCTCCTGCAATTGTAACTAGTACAATAAATCCTAAACCAAAGTAAATTCTTGCTTGCCCTGTTGATATTGATATAATAGCTAATGCATTGTTTGTGTCATCTTCTCCTTCTTTTTTATTGTCTGGTGTAGAATCTATGTCTGGTATTCCATATTCGTTATAATCTTCTGATATTTCTGCTATGTTATTCATACTACCCATATTATTTTGTCCATTAATCCATGTAAGGGTTACTTCTACATCTGCGTATTCTCCTGGCTTTAATAGTTTATTTTCCAATAATCTTGTAGAAATGACATTATTTCCTTCATCTGTCCATCCTTTGTTATCTTCTGCAACAAATTTTAGTCCATTAGGAATATAGTCTTTTATTTCTTTTGCATAACCTTCAATCTCTCCTTGATTATATACACGTATAGAATACTTAAATTTAACTTCTACTTGGTTTATTTTCTTTCTGTGTAATTCAACTTTTACGACTGGTTCTGGATTATCAAATGGATTCTGTTCTGACTGCCTAATAGACTGTTTTCCATCTTCTATTACTATTGCCTGGGTTATCCATTTTCTTAATGCTAAATCAAACACTTTTACAACTACTTTTTCAAAGTCGTCATTGTCTTTTTGCCCTGGCACATAACCATCTTTTTCATCTTCTTTATAGTTTGGTAAGTCTTTGTCTTCTGGAAGTTTTAGGTCTTCTTCTTTTGAGTCTCTATCTTCTACTGGTTGTTTGTTTTCATCTAAGTATTTTGTGATGTTTGCAATATTTGTTATGTTTTCATTTGTTTTTGCATCTTTACTTATTTTACACATGATTGGCACTTCTTTGTATGATAGTACTGTCTTTCCTGTTTCATCTTTTGTTGCTTTTTCTATTTTGCTGTTTTCTAAATATTTTGTTGTAACTGTTCTTCCATCACTTGATACTTCCCATCCATATTTTTTATTAAATTCATCATCTACATATTCTAAATATGGTGGTAAATGGTCTTTTACTTCTCCTGCATATCCGTCCATTTCTCCTTCGTTGTAAACTCTTAACATATATACT
>CATLUC010000112.1 GCA_950059165.1 uncultured Clostridium sp. | reverse complement strand
AGGTATTTCATATCTAATATCAAACAAAATATATCAAAGTAAAGAATTTTAAGAAAATTATCTAAAATTGATAATTAAATATAATTATGATATTATAGTAGCAAACAAATAATATCTTTAATATAGAGAGGAATAATATTATGACTGAAAAAGAAAATATCATAAAGGAGATTTTAGGAAAAACAGGAAACATGTTTACTATTGAACAACCTTTTATGTGTGATTATGGATATAAGGACTAGAATATGCAAAACCAATAAAAGTAGGGAATAATGTATGGGTTGGTGGAAATGTTATTGTACTTCCAGGAGTAACTATCGGAGATAATGTTGTAATAGGTGCAGGAAGTGTTGTAAATAAAGATATTCCTTCGAATGCAGTAGCAGTTGGAAATCCTTGCAAAGTAATAAAACAATTATAACAAGTTTATAATGTTAAAAGCAATTTATTTGTAAAAATACTACACAAATAAAAAATAATATGATACAATAAAAACGAAAATTATAGGTTAGACTATTTAAAACCTTGAAAATAGAGAGAAAAATTAAAAAGGAGGAAGAAGAAATGTCAGGACATAGCAAATGGCATAACATACAAGCCAAAAAAGGAAAAGCAGATGCAGCAAGAGGAAAAATCTTTACAAAATTAGGAAGAGAATTATTAATAGCAGTAAAAGAAGGTGGACCAGATCCATCAGGAAATTCAAAGCTAAAAAATGTAATAGCAAAATGTAAAGCAGCCAATATGCCAAATGACACCATAAACAATGCTATTAAAAAAGCATCTAGTAGTAATGAAAACTATGAAGAAATTATATATGAAGGATATGGACCAAATGGGGTAGCTGTTATAGTAGAAGCAGCTACAGACAATAAAAATAGAACAGCAGCAGATGTTAGACACGCATTTGACAAAGCAGGAGGGAACTTAGGAACAAGTGGATGTGTATCATATATGTTTAACAAAAAGGGAATTTTAATTATTGAAAAAGAAACAACAACTATGGAAGAAGATGAGCTAATGATGCTTGCAATAGAAGCAGGTGCAGAAGATTTTGTAGCACATGAAGAAATTTATGAAATAACAACTGAACCTTCAGACTTTACAGCTGTAAGAGAAAAATTAGAAGAAGCTAATATAGAATTCCTAGAAGCAGAAGTACAAATGGTTCCAACAACTACAGTTGCTTTAGACGAAAAAGGTGTAGAAAAAATGGAACGTTTAATTGAAAGATTAGAGGATTTAGACGATGTTGCAAATATTTATCATAACTGGGAAGAAAATTAAAAATACATATAATATTGTTTCAAAAGTTACTAGATTATAATTAATAAAAAGGGAGAGCTAGAAAATGAGACCAAAGAAGAATAGTAAAATTATTTTAATATTAATAATTTCAATAATTGTGTTAATATTATTAACAGGATTAGCATTTGCATATTTTGCAACAGATATGTTTAAAAGTAATAAAGACTTGTTTTTTAAGTATATAACACAAATTGGAGAAGAAAAAGATGGTTTTATAGACCCACAGTTAAAGCAATACTTTGAAAAGCAAAAAACAACACCATATCAAAATCAAGGTACAATTACACCTAACATAACAACTAATAGTAATCAAACAAGAGAATATGAAGCAGTAAACAATTTTAATATTACTTTTTCTGGTCAAACAGATAAATTAACAAATAATTTTATGCAAGATATCAGTTTAAACTATTCAACTGATGTTACATTTCCTATAAACATTAGAAAAGTAGGAAACAACATTGGCTTACAAACTCAATATATAGGAAGTAAATATATTGCAATAGAAACAAACAGCCAGAACAATGAAGCTTTAAAATCTTTAAATGAAGTAATAGAACAAACACAAAAAGTAAAAAGCCTTAACAATATATCATTTAGTAATGAAGAATTAAAACAAATACAAGAAACATATTTAAGTGCAATAAATAATGAATTACAAGAAAGCCAATTTTCTAAAGAAAATAATGGATATAAACTAACAATAAATGGAGAACAACTAAAAAATGTGATAGCCAAATTGTTAGAAACTTTGAAAAATGACCAAAAAACTTTAGATAAGATAAATGAGTATTTAAATGAACAGAAAAGCTCTTTAAAATTAACAGCAAGTAATATTGACAATTACAAAAAAACAATGGAACAAGATACAGATGGAAATAATGAAACTTATGAAATTACGGTATTTGGGCAAAAAGGAAAAATGAACAAATTAACAATATCAAGTGAAGAGTTATTAATTACAATTGAAAAAGAAAAAATCAATGATACTCTTAAATACAAAATGTCAATAGAAAGCAAAGAAGATGGTAATTCAGGATTATCTTTTAGCATGAATTATACTGGTTTAAACGGATTACAAAGTGTAAATGAAGAATATATTATAGAAATAGCAGTTGACCCTAGTCAAGAGGTAATAGATAGTGAACAGATGACACCAAATACTACAAACAACGTAATTACTAAATATCAAATTAATAATCAAATTGATTTCATAGAAAATGCAGAAATAGAAGAATTATCTGAGGATAATGCAATGATATTAAATAATTATGAAGAAGAACAAGTTGCTAATTTCTTACAACAAGTAGGAGAAAGAATACAAAAAGTAAATAAGCAACAAATGGAACAATTAGGACTAGAAGAATACCAAAATCCACTAATTCAAATGTTGGCTCCAGGATTAGGTTTATTTATATATAATCAAGCTACAGATGTTGTAAATAATACAAACATGTCAGAAGCAGAAATAAATGCTTTTAATAGTAAATTTGAAAATTATGAAAGCACAAACTTACGAGGTGTTACAGTAAAAGGTTTAATATCTACAATACAAACAAGTAATGCAAGTCAAAATGGCAATAAAAAAATAAAAGAAATACATTTTAATGGAGAAGAATACGAAGTAACAGACCAAAATATATCTTTCTTAAAAGATAGTGTAGAATTAGAAACAGCGTATAGAGTGGAATTTGAAAGAAATGAGGAAACAGGAATAATTTATAGAGCTGTTATTAACAAAAAATAAAATAGTTCTAAAACAAAAAAAAGAACATATATTATGTTATAATATATGTTCTTTTTTTTATGTAAATTATTCTAAAAGGAGGCTATTTTGAAAGATATAGAAGAAGTTTTAAAATATTTTCCAAATTCAATTTATATATTGCTTAAAAACACACTGTTACAAGATATCAACTTACAAAAAGACTTACAAGAAATAAGAATTAGAGTGGGGAAATCTATTTTACTAAAAACAAGACAAGCTGATATTATTATTGATTATCAGATTACCACAAGTGAAATTTTGCAAATATTAGAAAAACTTTGCGAAAATTCAATATATGCTTATAAAAACCAAATATGTGAAGGCTTTTTAACTGTAAGGGGTGGACATAGAATTGGTATAACAGGAACAGCTGTTACAGAAGAAAACAAAATAGTAAACTTGAAATATATAACAAGCTTAAACTTCAGAATTGCGAGAGAAGTTATTGGCTGTAGTAATCATCTACTAGAAGAAATTATCGATTTCGAAAATCATAGCATTTACAATACATTAATTGTATCTCCACCAGGAAAAGGCAAAACAACAATATTAAGAGATATTATTAGAAACATTAGTAATGGGATTGATGAAATACATTTTAAGGGTCTAACATGTGGAGTTGTAGATGAAAGAGGAGAAATAGCTGCAATGTATAAAGGAGTGCCACAAAATGATATAGGAATAAGAACTGATGTAATCGAAAATATTAGTAAATCAAAAGGAATGAAAATGCTAATTCGCTCGATGGCACCAGAAGTAATATGTTGTGATGAAATAGGTTCTAAAGAAGATGTACAAGCAATTCGGTGAAGCAATAACAGCAGGAGTAAAAGGTATTTTTACAAGACATGGAAAAAATATGGAAGATATTAAAAATAATGCACAAATCAACTATTTAATCGAAACAAGACAAATAGAAAAAGTGCTTTTTTTGTAGTTTATAGGCACAAATATTACAATTTAGTGAAAATATAATTATCACTTAAATGGTTGATATATAAATATTTAGACTAATTTAATATTTTGCTAAACTGTAACGCCAAATAAACAAAATATAAAAATTAGTTCTAAATCAAATACATCATGAATATAATAAATAAAAAAGTAAATTGAAAGGAATATACTTTAAAATGCAAATGATAAAATACTTTATATTATTTATCATACTAGTAGTATGTAGCCTAATAGGGAAATATCTATCACAAAAATATGTAATAAGAGTAAACGAATTAGAAGAAATGAAAAATGCACTAAATATATTTAAAACAAAAATAAAATTTACATATCAGCCTATACCAGAAATTTTTGATGAAATAGTACAAGTAACTAATCAAAATATAGGACAAATATTTTATTTAGCAAAAGAAAAAATGAAAAATGAAACAGCAAATATAGCATGGGAACAAGCTATTGATGAATGCGAAAATAGTTTAACTAAAGAAGACAAAAATGTATTAAAAACATTATCAAAATTATTAGGACAAACTGATGTAGAGGGACAAACAAGTCAAATAGAAATAACACAAAAATTTCTTGAAAGCCAATTAGAAGAAGCACAAGAACAAAAAATAAAAAACGAGAAACTATATAGCAAATTAGGAACTACAATAGGACTAGCCATAGTAATTATTTTGTGCTAGAAGTATGAACAAAAACGCATATAAAACTTGTTTTCAAATTTTAACAAAAAAAAAAATGAAAGGAATGAAAAACATGGACATA
>CATLUC010000111.1:1538-4831 GCA_950059165.1 uncultured Clostridium sp. | reverse complement strand
GGAAAGAGTTCATCTATTGATGGAAGGGTGCCAAAAAATAATTTTAGAATTTCTTGAATTATGTCGGAAGCCGAGTAAAGTTTGAAAAATAGACAAATAAGTGATTTTGCCTTGAGCATTCCTCAAATTACACAAGTAAGACTTTCTAGTTACAAGCTTAGATGCACAAAATCTTTCATTTATTTTAACCTCTGCTACTTAGGGCTATCTATGCTATTGCAAAAAAATCGAAACTTAAATATATCTAAAATAGTTGCATTCATTTTTAGTTTATGATATATTTTACTTACATTAATAAATGCATTTTAGGGGGTTTTTTAATTGGAAAAATTAGTAGTAAAAGGGCCAACACCTTTAAAAGGTGAAGTTACCATTAGTGGTGCAAAAAATGCAGCAGTTGCAATTTTACCTGCTACACTTTTAATTGATGGTATCTGTACAATCGAAAATTTACCAAATATAAGTGATATAAAAATTTCTTGTGATATATTAGAAAAACTTGGTGCAAAAATAACTTGGAATAACAAAAATAGCATTACTATTGATACATCAAATTTAACAACCACAAGAGCACCTTTAGATTTGACAAGTAAATTTAGAGCTTCTTACTATATGATAGGAGCAATGTTAAGTAGAAAAGGAGAAATAGAAGTTGGTATGCCAGGACGGCTGTAAGCTTGGGGCTAGACCTATTGACCAACATATTAAGGGGTTTGAACGTTTAGGTGCAAGTGTTACTGTTGAAAAAGGAACCATTTATGCTAAAGCAAAAAAATTAACAGGTTGCCCAATTTATATGGATATTGTTTCTGTTGGTGCTACTATTAATGTTATGTTAGCAAGTGTTTTAGCAAAAGGGACAACCATTATTGATAATGCTGCCAAAGAACCTCATATTGTTGATGTTGCTAATTTTTTAAATACTATGGGTGCTGATATTAGAGGTGCTGGAACTGATGTTATTAAAATTAATGGTGTTGAAAGATTAGCACGGAAATGCAACTTATTCTGTTGTTCCTGACCAAATTGAAGCTGGTACTTTTATGCTTGCTGCTGTTGCTACAAAAGGCGATATTGTAATTAAAAATTGTATTACTAAGCATTTAGAATCTATCACTGCAAAAATTATTGAAGTTGGTGGAAATGTAGAAGATAATATTGATAGCATTCGTGTTTGGTCTAATAAAAGACCTAATAAAGCTACTATAAAAACTTTACCATACCCAGGTTTTCCAACTGATTTGCAACCACAAATGGGAGTTGTTTTGTCTTTATCTAATGGTAATAGTATGATTCATGAAAGTATTTGGGATTCTAGATTTCAATATACAGATGAATTAAATAAAATGGGTGCTAAGATAACAGCTCAAGGGAAATCTGCCTTTTTTGAAGGTGTTAAAAAGCTTACAGGAGCACCAGTTTATTCTTCTGATTTGCGTGCAGGTGCTGCTCTTGTTATAGCAGGAACAGTAGCAGATGGTGTTACGGAAATATACAATTTGGAACATATTGATAGAGGTTACGAAAATATAGAAGAAAAATTTAGGAAACTTGGAGCAAAAATTGAAAGAGTTACAGAATAATTAATAATTTTTAAGAAAAACAAAGGAAATAAAATCATGTTAAATTTTTGTAGTTTATATAGTGGTAGTAGTGGAAATAGTTTATTTGTAGAAACACAAAATACCAAACTTTTAATTGATGCTGGTGTTAGTAGTAAAAAAATTGAAAAAGCTTTAGAAGATTTAGATGTTACGCCATCTTCTTTAGATGGCATTTTAATTACACATGAGCATTCAGACCATGTACAAGGGTTAGGCACTTTTTCTAAAAAATTTGATTTGCCAGTGTTTGTTAATCAAGAAACTTTAGATGCTATGCCAAAACAAAGAGATAAAATCCCAAGCAATAATATTAAAACTTTTAAAATTGCAGATAAATTTTCAATTGGTGATTTAGATATTAAACCATTTTCTATTCCTCATGATGCTGCTAATCCATGTGGTTTTAATATTTTAAATAATAATAAAAAATTAAGTATTGCAACAGATATTGGTCATATGACAAATGACATTTTAAAACAATTAGAAGAAAGCTTATTTGTTATGTTAGAAGCTAATTACGACCCTGAAGTTTTACGTTGTTCTTCTTATCCTTTCCCTTTAAAATCAAGAATTGCTGGTCCTACTGGTCATTTATCAAATGAAATTGCTGGAAAAACAATTTCTTGTTTGTTAAAGTCTGGTCTTAAAACTGCTATGCTTCGGACATTTGAGTAAGGAGAGCAATTTCCCTGAACTTGCATACCAAACTGTTGTTGACGAGTTGATGGGTAATTCTTATTTTGATAACAATTCTATTGGTTTAAGTGTAGCTAGTAGAGATACACATAGCGAATTAGTACAAATTACTTAATTCAAATCTTCCCAAAACTTTATATATTTTTTTATGAAGCAACAATTTGGGAGGAACCAGCAAATTATAGAAGGTGGTATAATGTTAAGTATTCAAGTTATTTGTGTTGGTAAACTAAAGGAAACTTACTTAAAATCTGCCATAGATGAGTATAGTAAGCGTTTATCTAAATATTGCAAACTTGCAATTGTTGAACTTCCTGATGAAAAAATACCTGAAAAATTAAATGCTAGTTTATCTGATGATATTAAATCTAAAGAATGTGATAATATTATTAAACATATTAAAAAAGATTCTTATGTGATTTGTTTAGATTTAACTGGAAAACATTTTACTTCAGAAGAGTTTTCTGCTGAAATAGAACATATTTCTATGTTGTCTAGCAATATAACATTTATTATTGGTGGTTCTTTGGGTTTAACCAAAAACCTGCTAGATTTTTGCAACCAAAAAATATGTTTTTCTAAAATGACTTTTCCTCATCAATTAATTCGCGTTTTTTTACTGGAACAGTTATTTAGAAGCTTTAAAATTTCTAATGGAGAAACATATCATCGTTAATTATTAGTTTAGTTCTATTGATTTATGTTTTATATATGTATTAATATATTACCTTTTATGCCTAGTTATTGTTAACATACCAATTTGTTAAATATTAATTTGTAGAGAAAATACACGAATAAATAAAAAACTTATAATTATAGGGGCTGAACTTAAATTTCATTTATTACATATTTTTATATTATTTGTTTTTGGGGGATATTTTCTCTACAAAAGTAAAAACTTGATTAATTGGATATTTTCTTAGAAATCTCTTTTGTTAACTTCCAGATTATAACTTTTCTAACAATAAAAAAAATAATGATAAATAATAAAAC
>CATLUC010000111.1:0-1528 GCA_950059165.1 uncultured Clostridium sp. | reverse complement strand
TTTTAATCATGAACAAATTATACTCTATATTTTCCCATTTGTCAACAAAAACTTTACGACATAATTCTACAAATTCCTACACTCACAAGCATTCCAATGACATCTGCTGCTAGGCAAGCTATCAAAACAAATCTTGTCTTTTTTATTTTTACTGAGCTAGTATAAATAGCAATAGTATATAATGTTGTTTCTGTTGAGCCCATAATTGTAGATGCTATTTTGCCAATAGTTGTATCTACTCCATATGTTTTCATTATATCTGTTGCTACTGCAATAGAGCCACTTCCAGAAATTGGCCTTAGCATTGCAAGTGGCATAATTTCACTTGGAAAATGAATAATATCTAAAAAAGGCATTACAAGACGAATTATAATATCTAAAATCCCTGAACTTCTTAAAGCTCCTATTGCTATAAATAATCCTACTAATGTAGGCAAAATACTAAAAACTATTCCCATTCCCTCTTTCGCACCTTCTAAAAAATCGTCAAAAACCTTGTTTTTTTCAATCATACCATATGTAACAATAATTAGAATTACAAGTGGCATAGCTAAATTAGATACAAAATTAAGAATCTGCATTTTTGATCTCATTCCTTTCTAGGGCACAAATCTGCTTGAAAAAAAAATAGCAATTATTTTTTACTATGTGTTGATGTTACTCGCCTGCCAACTTTCTTTAGTTAATTTAGTTTGTTACATTTAATTTAAAATTTGATAAAACTTTTAAATTTTACTTTTTTTAATCAATATTTTTGCTACAAAAATTCCTGCTATAGCTGCACATATTGTGGCTATCCAAACAGGAAAAATAATAGATGTAGGATTTTCAGAACCCAATGAATTTCTAATTGCAATTACAGTTGTTGGAATTATTTGAATAGATGCTGTATTTAAAACTATAAACATTAACATAGAATTACTTAGAACTTCCTTTTTAGGATTTTCATTTTGCATTGATTTCATTGCTTTTAATCCTAGTGGAGTCGCTGCATTTCCCAAGCCTAAAATATTTGCAATCATATTCATAGAAATTTCTTTCTGAATTTGTTTATTTTTCCTCATTTCTGGAAATAATATCTTTATAATAGGAAGTAAAAAACAAGTCAATTTGTCTATTATTTTAGTTTTACTTGCAACTTGCATTATGCCATTCCACAAACAAATCGTTCCGTAGTAGATTAATTGATAAGCTAATGGCATCATTTGTACTTTGAAAAATTGATGAATTTAGCTGTTCTAAATTCCCAGAAAAAATTGCATATGAAAACGAAATAATAATAAATACTGGCCATATCTTGTTTAACATATATATCACCAAAATAATTTTATTCAAAATTTAATTTTTTATTCCAATATAATTGACCTCAATTTTTATTTGTGATATAGTAATAATATAAGGATTGTTTAATAACTTTTAAGGAGGGATAAATATGAAATCAACAGGAATTATAAGAAGAGTGGACGAACTTCGGAAGAGTAGTTATACCAATAGAAATCAGAAACCAATTCAATATTCTTGAAAAAGA
>CATLUC010000110.1 GCA_950059165.1 uncultured Clostridium sp. | reverse complement strand
ACAATTACTCCTTCTGGTAATTCTACGTTTTCTTTTAATTTTACTGTTTGTGGTTGTCCATTATATACTACACTTGTTTCAAAATCATCTGCACTTATTTCTAATAGTGCAGGTGTTATTGTTAAACTTAAACCTGTTACATCTTTGAATGTATAATTTTGGAATTTTACATTTTCTAGCTCTTTATTATCTGAATAACCAAATTTTACTGTTATTCCAGTTTTTGTTCCTACATTTGTTCTTGTTCCTCCAAAGTCTTTAACAATTACTCCTTCTGGTAATTCTACGTTTTCTTTTAATTTTACTGTTTGTGGTTCTTCATTATATACAACACTTGTTTCAAAGTCATCTTTGCTTATTTCTAATAATTTAGGTGTTATTGTTAAGCTTAAGTTTTTACTTTGTGCTGTTAATTCATATTTATTTGCATCTGTTACAGCAAATTTTACAGTTGTAGCTGTTGTTCCTACATTTGTTCTTGTTTTTCCATAATCTACAATTTGTAATCCTGCTGGTAATGTTGTTCCTTCTTTTAGTTTTACTGTTTGTGGTTGTCCATTATATACTAAACTTGTTTCAAATTCTACTTCATTTATGTCTATTACTTTTTTGCTTAATACTAATGTTACTGTTGAGTTTGATGTTGATGCATTATGATTGTCATCTCCTAAATATTTTACTTCAAATGTGTTTCCTTCTACACTATCTACTAATGTTGTTCCATCTTTAACAAAGACCCAACCTTCATCTAATTGGTCTTTTATATCATCTAATGTTTGTCCATATGTTGCATTTAGTGTTGTTGTTGTTAATTCTGGTGCTTCTGCTTTTGCAACTATTACTGTTACTTCTATATTTGAAGTTGATGGCTCATGGTTTTCATCTCCATCATATTTTACTTCAAATGTGTTTCCTGTTTCAGTTGCATCTCCTACTGGTGTTTCTCCACCTTTAACAAAGGTCCAACCTGTTGTTAGTTGCCCTTTTATATCTTCTAATGTTTGTCCATATGTTGCATTTAGTGTTGTTGTTTCTAAACTTGGTGCTTGTGCTTTATCTATTATAAATGTATTTTCTTCACTATCAATTACTAATGGTGTATTTTTTACTGTATAATTTGAATTTGTTATTGTTATTTCTGTAATAACTTTATATGTTCCTGCATCTTTTGGTTGTTCTTCTGTTGCTTTTGTATTGTCATAAGTTCCATCTGCTTCTGCTTTTACATATTTTGTTACTAATGTATAATCTGTGTTTTCTATTAAAGTTTCATTATTTGCACTTGGTACTGTTACTGTTGCTTTTGTAGCTGATGTTGTTCCATCATAAGTAAACCCTGTTGGGACTTGTACTGAAACTTCATTAGCTATTATCTCTTTTGGCTCAATTGTAAATTCAACTGTTCCTTTTCCACTTCCTATATAACTTCCATCTGCTTTTGCTGTGATTGTTACTATTGCTGTATAGTTTCCTACATTTACTGCTTTTCCATCTGATGTTACATTTGCTCCTGTATATGTAACTTTTATATCTACATCATCTGCTGTTATTCCATTTAATAATGTATATGTTGCTTCAATTGCACTTCCTGTAAATATTGTGTTTGCAGGTAGCTCTACTTTTATATCATTATCTGTTAATGTTTTTCCTCTAATTGTAAAATCTACTGTACTTGTTGCTGTTCCTGAATAATTTCCATCTGCTTTCGCTGTTGCTGTTACTGTTGCTGTATAGCTTCCAGCATTTGTTGGAGCTGTTTCTCCTAATTCAGTTCCATATGTAATAACTACATCTACATCGCTTTCTTTTATTCCATTTAATGTGTATGTTGCAGCTATTGGGTCTCCTGTAAATATTGTATTTTCAGGTGCTACTGCTGTTACATTACTGTTTGTTAATGCTTTTTTAGCAACTATTACTGTTACATCTTTATTTTCTGTTGATGGTTTATGGTTATCGTCACCATCATATTTTACTTTAAATGTATTTCCTGTTTCAGTTGCATTTCCTACTGGTGTTGTTAATTCATCTACAAATGACCATCCATTAGTTAATTGGTCTTTTATGTCATTTAATGTTTGTCCATATGTTGCATTTAATGTTGTTGTTTCTAAACTTGGTGCTTGTGCTTTGTCTATTATAAATAGATTTTCTTCACTGTCAATTACTAATGGTGTTGTTTGTGTTTGATAATTTCCATTAGTTATTGTTATTTCTGCAATTACTTTATATTTTCCTGCATCTGTTGGTGCAGTTGTTTTTGCAGTTGTATTGTCATAGTTTCCATTTTCATCTGCTTTTACATATTTTATTGTTTCTGTATAGTCTGTATCTTTTACTAAGTCGTCACTTACTCCTGCTACTGTTACTGTTGCTGTTCCTTGTGTTGTTCCATCATAAGTAAATGTAGCTGGTACGTTTACAGTTACATTATTAGATGTAATATTTGCTTTTGTTATTGTATATGTTCCTGGAGTAAATGTTATGTCATAGTTTGTATTTGTATTTGCTGTTCCGTTTATATCATATTCTCCTTGGTCTGTTCCTTCGTCTTTTGTTAATTGTATGTTTAATAGGTCTTCAGTGTCTCCATACACTAAAGCTCCTTCTGGTATATTATATGTTAAAGTTTTTAATTCTTCGCCATATACGCTTGTTTTACTTTCTATTGTAATTGTAATTGGCTTTTTAACTATAAGTATTTGGAAGTCAAAATCCATTCCAGCATAATCTGAATCTAAATCTTTTCCATCATAATGTCCTGTAACAATTTGTTTACCTACAGTTTTGTCATATTCTGATAACATTGTTTCTGTTATGTTTTTGTATACTATATTTCCTGATGCCATAGTTACTTCGATTTTTCCGTCTGTTAAATCTAGTTTTTCTCCATATTGATAGTTAAGTTTAGTTGGTTTTATAAAGTTTGCACTCTTAATAAAGTCTTTAACTGTATAATTGTAAAAGACTGTTTTTCCTTCATATGAGAATGTTGCTTTTCCATTATTTGTTGGTTCTTCTGTTGAGAAATCATTAAACATACTTGCTTCTGCATCAACATAAGTTACATTTCCTCTTGGGTCTGTAACTTTTATTTGAGCTCCTGCAAGATTTATTTCTTCTCCAACTTTATATTCTGTTTTACTTGGTGGTGTTAATTCGTATGTAGTTTCATTTCCTACTACTGTTACTATTCTTGTGGCTGTTCCTGTGTTTCCACCTTTATCAGTATAAGAATATGTTAATGTTTGTGAACCTACTTTGCTTGTGTCTAAAGTTTCGTTTGGTTTTGCTATTGTTCCTGTTTCTGTTCCTTGGGTATCTGTCCAAGTTGCTCCTGGGTCATTGTAAGTACCATTTAAAGGTACGTCAACTTCAGCTGGTCCATTTAATGTAACAACTGGTTTTTCTTGATCTGCTATATTAAGTTTTGTCCAATATCCCATAGATGCATTATTAGCACCATCTTTTGCATAGAATTGTATGTACCATACTCCTGTTTCTTGTGGTGCTGTAAATGTGTATTCATTGCCTGGTTTATAGTCAAATTTGCTTCCTGTTTCATAGTCAGCTTCATTTAGCTCTCTAACCCATTTATGACCTATCCAATATATGTCATTTTCATCTACCATTTTTATTGAAAAAGTTTGTCCTTGTGCTATTGTTGCATTTTGACTAGGATAGTCTGCATTAAGGATGAATTGTGGTCCTACTTTATCCTCATAACCATCTGGTATATCCTCTGTTACTAAGTAATATGGTATGTTTTGCCAAACTGCACCATTATTATTATTGTCTACTGCTGCAATACTAAATTCATGTAGACCTGTGGTGGTTGGTAAATCTACTTCAAATGTATATTCCGTAAGGTTTTGTCCTGGGAAATATTTATCTACCATTTGAGTAGTAGAGTTTGGCAAACGCCTATCCCATTGATATGCAACACGATTTAATCGTACTCCATTCTTGGTGGTTACCTTAAAACTTATCTTGTTGTTGTTTACATTTGTTGTGTCTAATTTAATTCTTCCAGATTCTGTATTAGCAATTACGGCTGGTGCATTTGCGTTATTTGCTGCTAATGCAAAAATTGGAATTCCTGTTACTGTCATAATAACTGCAATTATTATGGCAAGTATTCTTTTCTTTTGATTTTGGTTTTGAATAAACTTGAACATAAAATTTCCTCCTATATAAAATAGTATATATTTTTAGCTAACTTAATAAAATGTTAAGTTCATAGCAATATCCATTATACACTATTTTTTACAAAAAATCAACAGTTTTGTTGCATTTTCATTACAATTATGTCGATTTTTTTACAATTTTATGTTAATTTTTATGTTTTTGTAATGCTTTTGTAATGTTTGTTTGAAATTTTAAAATTGAATTGATGAAAATTAATATTGATTTATACTAAAAAATCCAAGGTCATATCCGACCTTGGAAAAAAACGATTTATTTATGATAGCTGATGCCTTTATAATGAAGGCATCCAGCTTTGAAATTTTTAAGGAGGATTCCTCGGTTATTTCCCTTACAGTGGTGATTCCATCGCTACCCGAAGCTTCTCCATTACCACCTTCGGTTAGTTCCCCTCCAGTGGTGGTTCCATCGCTACCCGAAGCTTCTCCATTACCACCTTCGGTTAGTTCCCCTCCAGTGGTGGTTCCATCGCTACCCGAAGCTTCTCCATTACCACCTTCGGTTAGTTCCCCTCCAGTGGTGGTTCCATCGCTACCCGAAGCTTCTCCATTACCACCTTCGGTTAGTTCCCCTCCAGTGGTGGTTCCATCGCTACCCGAAGCTTCTCCATTACCACCTTCGGTTAGTTCCCCTCCAGT
>CATLUC010000109.1 GCA_950059165.1 uncultured Clostridium sp. | reverse complement strand
TGAATTAGTAAAAATTTTAGAGGAGCAAAAAGGTAAAGATATTGTACTTGATTTAAAAGGGATTGTTGAAACAGTAATAACAATTGGAAAAATGCAAATAAGTGTAAAAGATAATATGCTATTTTTTGAAAATGAGGAAAAAGCACAAAGGGTCGGCTTTAATTTAAATCAACTTATGAAAATTAGCAAGATTAAATCTAATGAAATTTTGCTAGAGTTTGATCAACTGCAAAGTGTAACAATATCTATTTTAGAGTTTAATGAAAGTAGAATAATAGGAACAAAAGGGCATGATTAAAATTTGAACGTTTAGAAGGCTCTACATACCCAATTTGTTTTTTATATTGAAGGTTTAAGTAATAATCTAAAATTTTAATGTTTCAGCTATATTTTGACATAGTCTAATATATAAATCGTAATTTTTTTCAGGAATTGTTTTTAGAATTTCGGTAAAGGTCATATTAAAATTATCAAGAGTGATACCAAAAATCAAGTAATCTAAACTTAAGTCTAATGTTTGTGCAATTTTAGTGATGGTAGCTAAACTGCAAATACTACAACCTCTTTCTATTCCACTTATATAAGTAGGAGAAACATCTATTATTTCAGATAATTTTTCTTGTGTTATTTTTAGTGCTTTTCGTTTTTCTTTAATGCGTTTGCCAATTTCAACATAGCTTATTTTTTCCATTTTTCTTTCAATCCTTTCTAGTTATAAAATTGTAATTTTTTTCAATTTATAATACTAAATGTTCAAGAAGAACATAGTATTACTATACAATATTTTATAATGAAAGAAAAACAAATAAAACAAACCAAAAGTATTTAACTAAAACTAAAAGTGTGAAAAGCAAAAACTAATAATTTGATAATTAATATCTTTTATAAATTTCTTTCATACAAATCTTTTATAAAAACATCCTTTTCGCCAAAATCATCAACAAAACCAACCTTAGCCATTTGCTCATTTTCGTGAACCTCTTGAACCCAAACAGGTCGTTCATCATAAAAAACATCAAATTTTTCATCATTATTTAAAATAGTATTAATTCTAGCTAAATCCATAACATACCTCCTAAAAATTTCTATTAATTAAAGTATATCCAAAAAAATAAAATTTATGTCGTGCCCAAGGACGTTTCCTTTGCGACATTTTTATGCAAACTATATAAGATGTGTCCCCAATTTCACAAAAATGTGTGATGGGGACGTTTCTTTTTTCACATTGTGAAAAAAGAAACGTCCCTAGTTGCACATTGCACCTAGTTTGTGCTAAAATATGTTTGAAACAAATGAAAGGAATGAATTAGTTATGAAAATACAATATAAAGATACAGTAATAGTTGCAAATAAAGGGATTGCTATTCAAGATTTATTAAAAGAAGAAATTGAAAACAGCAAATATTCTGTAATAGGAGCTATTTTTAATAATCAATATGTAAATTTAGGGTACAAAATAGAAGAAGATGGAGAGATTAAATTAATTGATATTTCTTCAAAAGAGGGAACTAAAATATATAGAAGAACAATTATATATATTTTGGGAAAAGCAATTGAAAAAGTATGCCCAAATGGCAAAGTTATGGTAAATTATCAATTGCCAAATTCAATGTTTTGTGAGATTGAAAATCAAGAAATTACTGAAGAACTTATCAAAAATTTAAATGATGAAATGTATAAAATTGTGGAAAGTGACTTGCCAATTAAGCAAGTTGTTATGACACGTGAAGAAGCAGAGAAATTTTATCAAGAAAATGATATCTCAAAAGGAAGACTTCAATTAGATGCAAAAAATAACAACGAAATTTATATGTATTATTGTGAAGATTATTACAATTATTGCTATGGTACAATTGCAAATAGAACAGGAGTAACAAAGGTTTTTGAAATTATGAAATATCATGATGGCTTTTTAGTTAGATACCCAAGTTCTGATAAACCAGAAGAATTGCCAAAGATGATAGAGAGCAAGAAATTAGCATGGGCATTAGAAGAATATGACGATATCCACAAAATTTTAGAGGTTAATACAGTTTATAAATTAAATAAAGCAATAGAAGAAGATAGTATTAAAGATGTTATCATGTTAGATGAGGCTTTACATGAAAAGAAAATTGCAAATATTGCAGATGAAATTGCTAAAAATAGAAATGTTAAAATGGTACTAATTGCAGGACCATCATCTTCAGGAAAAACCACTTTTGCACAAAGGCTAGGGCTTCAGTTAAGAATTAACAGAATTAAACCTGTTACAATTTCTGTTGACAATTATTTTGTTGAAAGAAAAGAGACTCCAAGAGATGAAAATGGAGAATATAATTTTGAGTGTATTGAGGCAATTGATTTAGAGCTATTTAATGAACATCTAACTAAATTGTTAAATGGAGAAGAAGTTGAAATACCTGAATTTGATTTTCTTGTAGGAACTAAAAGATATAATGGAAAAAAATTAAAATTAGAATCAGATGAAGTATTAGTAATAGAAGGAATACATTGTTTAAATGATAAATTAACAAGCAAAATTGCAAAAGAGCAAAAATATAAAATTTATATCAGTGCATTAACAGTTCTTAATATGGATAGATATAACAGGATATCAACAACTGATACAAGGCTTGTTAGAAGAATTGTAAGAGATAATCAATTTAGAGGGTATAGTGCAAAACAAACAATAGCTACATGGCATAAGGTAAACAATGGTGAAGAAAAAAACATATTCCCATATCAAGAAGAGGCAAATAGCATATTTAACACATCACTAATTTATGAATTAGGAGTCTTAAAAGGTGTTGTAATGCCATTATTAGAAGAAATTAAGCCAGAAGAGCCAGAGTATGCAGAAGCTACTAGATTAATTAATATGCTAAAATATTTTGAAACTATAAACCCAAAGAATGTTCCAACAAATTCACTTCTAAAAGAATTTTTAGGGGGAGGAAATTTTAAATATTAGGAGATACAATGAATACAAGAAACTTTACAGAAATAGAAATTTTGTTGAAATTGATGAAGAGTTTGTTTGTGAAAATTGTGGAAAGAAAGTGCCAAAACTTGGGTATTCTTGCAGAAATCATTGTCCATATTGTTTGCACTCTAAACATGTTGATAAAAATCCAGGTGATAGAGCAGAAAATTGTCATGGGGATTTAGAACCAGTAAGCCTAGAAATTGATGGAAAAAAGGGGTATGTTATTGTTTTTAAGTGCAAAAAATGTGGAGCTGTTAGGAAAAATAAAGCTGCTAAAGATGATAATATGGATTTAATAATAGATTTAAGCAGTAAACAGGTTTAAAAACACTGTATTTGAAAGGTTCATATATGAATATTGAACAGTCAACATAAAAATATTACAAAGGAAACGCCCTTAGGTGCGACACTATTGCTGTTTCCATAACATTTTATTACTTTTGAATTCATAACATATTTTATTTTCGTCATAAAGATAAGAAAGATATGATTTTATTGTGCTACCAACAAGGACAAATTGATTTGCATTCATTTCTAATTTATATGTATCAAAGATATATTTTAATATTTCTTCAAATGTGAGTTCTTTTTCACATGCAGAATGTATTGTTTCAAGGATTTCTTTTACTTTATTTCTATTTAATTCTATTAGTGAAGATATATCATTTGTTGCCTCACAATGGGATGGAATATATAAATTTCCATCTAAAGTAGCTAAAAAATCCAAGGTGTTTAAAAATTCTCTTATATCATAAATAAAAAATAAGTGATATTTTGTAATAGTTTCGCTACTAAATAGAGAATCAGCTAAAAAATAAACATTATCACTTGTTTTAATCCCAATCATATCAAAAAAGTGACCTTTTAAAGAAAAGTATTCTAAACCATTTGGAAGGTTATTTTCTATTGATGTAACATTAGATTCTTTTGCAAGTAAAAATTTGTGTTTTAGGTCTTTAAAAGGATATCCACCATATAAAAAAGATGATTCTAAAATTGGATATTGTGTAAAGCATTTTTCAATTCCACAAGTAAAGATAGGGCAATTTGTTCTATCTTGAATGATTTTATTCCCACCTATATGGTCTGCATTAGAATGTGTTGAGATAATTCCTTTAATGTTCCAGCCCTGTTCGCTTATTATTTTTAAAATCTTTTTTCCTGCTTCTTTGTCATTTCCAGTGTCTATAAGATAAATGTCATTTTCGTTAATTTTATATATACCAATATTTGTAGCGTTTTGTATATAATATGTTCTTTCTCCTACTTGTATTAGTTCCATATCAAATTCCATTCCTTTCTTGTTTTTAAAGTTATCTAGTTTTTCTAATTGTAGCATATTATAATAAAATAGTCTATACAAAAAGAAACAAAAGCTAATCACAAGCCACTTTGAAAGCTACTGCAAAGTTAAATACAAAAATACTCTTGACAATATCCAACCATAAAAGATACAATGTAATTGAAAAATAAAATAAGAAAGGTGTGTAGAGTTTTGGAAGAAAAAGAAATACAAGAATTAGAGCAAAAAGCAAGAAAAATAAGAGAGGATATCATAGAAGAAGTATATAAGGCAAAATCAGGTCATCCAGGAGGCTCACTATCAGTAGCAGACATTTTAACAGTATTATATTTCAAAGTAATGAATATCGACCCTAAAAACCCAAACAAAGAAGATAGGGACAGGTTTGTATTATCAAAAGGGCATTGTTCACCAGCATTATATAGTTGTTTAGCAAATCGAGGATTTTTTCCAGTAGAAGATTTAAAAACATTTAGAAACATAAATAGTTATTTACAAGGACATCCAGACAAAAACAAAGTACCAGGAGTAGACATGACAACAGGTTCTTTAGGACAAGGTTTATCTTGTGCAAATGGAATGGCAATAGCAGGAAAAATGGACAAAAAAG
>CATLUC010000108.1 GCA_950059165.1 uncultured Clostridium sp. | reverse complement strand
TTATGACATAATCAAATATTAATTTTACTATGACATTATCAAAAATTAATTACATGGTAATTGTAGAATACTTGAAAAAAATATCTATTTATAATATAATTGCAAAAAAAGGAATGAAATTAAAAATGAAAGTAATATCAATAAAAATAATTATACGGTATTGTATTAATTATAATAGCAATAGTATTATCAATAATTGCATATTTTTTAGTAGTAGATATACAAAGCAAAATACCAAAAGAAATAGAAGAAAACTGTAAAATCATAACAGAGAAGTTTATGGGAAGAAACATATTCATAATAACACCAAAAAACAAAGAAAAAACCAATACCAAAATATTGTATTTTCATGGTGGAGCATATGTTGCAGAAGCAACAAAACAGCATTGGGAGTTTTTAGAACAAATAGCAAATGATACAGGAGCGACAGTAATTTTGCCAGATTATCCATTAACACCCAAATATACATATAAAGACGTATTTAAAATGATTGTACCACTATACAAAGAAGTAATAGAAAAAGTAGATACCAAAAATTTAATATTAATGGGAGATTCAGCAGGAGCAGGATTAGGATTAGCATTAGAAGAAAAAATAGGGCAAGAAAATTTACAAATGCCAGAAAAAACAATCCTTATTTCGCCATGGTTAGATGTTAGGCTAACAAACCCTAAAATAGATGAAGTTCAAAAAAATGACAAAAACTTAAACAAAGAAACACTAAAAATAGCAGGAATAGCTTATGCAGGTGAGGATGGGATAAATAACTATTTGGTAAATCCAATAGATGGAGACTTATCCAAATTAAAGAATATAATTATACTAACAGGAACATATGACATATTAAATCCAGATGTACACAAACTAAAAGAAAAGGCAGAAAAAGAAAACCTATCAAATAAAATAGAAATAAAAGAATACGAACAGGCAAGTCATATATGGATAATAGAAAAAAACAGTAGCCAAGAATTAATAGAAAAAGGCTACAAAGACGTCGTAGAGCAGATTTTGAACTAGATGTGATTATGCCCAAAAGGGAACAACGGTGCCTGTCCCAAATGTGCCCCAAAAAGAGGAGTTTTTAAATGAAGAGTAAAAAAGTGAATAAGTTAAGTTGGAGAAGATTAGATAATTCAGCAAAAATTTTTCCTATGTCAACAGGTAAGAAGTATAGCACAATATTTCGCTTATCTGTTGTATTAAAGGAAGTAGTAGAGCCTAAAGTGCTAGAGGAAGCTGTAAAACAAGCTTTGCAAAAATATGAGTTTTTTAAAGTGAGGATGAAGCCAGGGTTTTTTTGGTATTATTTAGAGCATAATCCTAAAGCTCCTATTGTGGAAGAAGAACAAGATTATCCTTGCAAATATATTGATAGCAGACATAATAATGATTATTTGTTTAAGGTTACTTATTTTAAGAATAAGGTTAATATTGATATTTTTCATTCTTTAACAGATGGAAATAGTGGAACTACTTTTTTTAAAGAGATTATTTATAGTTATTTAGAGTTGATGCATCCAGAAACATTAAGTGACGAGGAAAGAAAGCTTAGGAAAATAGAGTATGATACTGAAGATAGTTATATGAAAAATTATGATAGAAAGGCAAAGTCTAATGCTTCAGGAAATAAAGCTTTTGTTTTAAAAGGAAAGAAGATAAAATTAGGGGCAATTAGCACAATTCATGAGATTATGGATTTGGAGGCGTTAAAAACAGAAAGTAAAAAAAATGGAGCTACAATAACTCAATATTTGACAGCTGTTTTAATGTATAGTATTTATAAAGAAAATTATGTTAAGGCAAAAGGGAAAAAGCCTATAAAAATATGTATACCAGTTAATTTAAAGAAGTATTTTCAATCTAAGACAATGTCTAATTTCTTTTCTTATATTACAGTTGAGGCACAAATGAAAAAAGATAAGTTAGATACATTTGAAAAAATGCTAGATTTTGTTAAAAGAGATTTTAGCCAAAAGCTAACAGAAGAAGAAATAACAAAAACAATGTCAACAAATGTCAAAATAGGGGTTAATCCTTTTATTAGACCAATTCCTTTGGCTATAAAAAAAGCACTTGTTCGCATAAGTTATATAGAAATTAGAAAATATACAACTACAACTTTTTCAAATATTGGAAGAATTGGTATGATAGGAAAATATAAAGATTATATTGACTACTTTTTAATGCTAATTGCACCAGAGCAAGTAGAGAAAATAAAGTGTTCTAGTTGTACTTTTGAAAATAAAATGGTATTTACTTTTACATCTGTTTTACAAGATAATAAGATAGAAAAAAGATTTTACGAATTCTTAAAAGAAAAAGGAATTAAAATTCAAGTAGAAAGTAATGGTGTTTTAGATGATATATCCTGAAAAAATTAAAGCAAAGAAAAGCGATAAAATTATAAAAATTTTAGTAGGTTGCTCGGTTTTTATTGCAATTATGTTAGTTGCAATTAACAAATTAACAACACCTGAAATTCGTTGGGCAGGGATTACAAATGCAGGTATTTTATATACATGGATTATTGTTATTTATGCTATTAAAAAAAATATTAATATAGCAGGGCATGTACTTTTACAAACTATTGCAATTTCAATATTAGTAATTTATCTAGATTATAAATTGGGAAATCAGGGTTGGTCAATAAATATAGTAGTGCCAATAATAATTATGATTGCTAATTTAACAATGTTAGTTTTAACAATTATTAGCCATAAAAAATATATCAAATATGGAATTTATCAATTGATTATTATATTGTTTAGTATGTTGCCAGTGGTTTTTGTTACAGAACATATTGTACAGAATAAAAATTTAAGTATTATTGCAATTGGCATTTCAATTCTTAATTTTGTTATTTGTTTGGCTTTATGTGCAAAAGATGTAAAAGAAGTAATTGTGAGGAAGTTTCATATGTGAACACAATTTATAGCTTAAAAATAAGATGTCAAAGAATTAAAAATGAGCAAAAATTTTAAAAATGGGTATAATAGAATTGACAACTTAGCAAAAATATGCTATTATGGTAACAACAAATAAGTTTCGCTAATTAGGGCGCGAATAACAAAAAGCCTAATGAACAAATAAGTTTCGCTAATTAGGGTGCGAATAACAAAAAGCCTAATGAACAAATAATGGGGGTTATTTTTTTAAAATAGCCCTCTTTTTTTATAAAAAAATATAAAAGGACGTGAGATATGCAAGTAGAACAAGGAAAATTTTATTTCATAAAAGATGAATTTTTTGAATTTATAAAAGATAAAGAATTGTGCCAAAATAAAGAAAGTGGAAATAAAAGACCATGTTTTTATTGTTTCAATGATAAAAAATATGAAAATTTAATATGGTTTATACCAATTAGTAGTAAATTAGAAAAATACGAAAGAATATATAAAAAGAAGATGAAAAGAACTAAAATAGTAGATACAATAGCTTTTGGATATGTAGAAGGAGAAAAAAAGGCTTTTTTAATACAAAATATGTTTCCAACCACAGAGCAATATGTAATTCAAAAATATGTAAAACAAAATAGAGATGTAATAGTAAATGAAAAATTTAATAAAGAATTGCAAACAAAAGCAAATAAAGTATTGAATTTAGTAAAAAAAGGATATAATAAAATTGTTTTTCCAGATATTATTTCAATTAAAAATCAGTTATTAAAATCATAGTTTTTTATTTGACAGTTTAAGTCTTAAATTATATAATAGAGTAAATTTAATTCTTTTCCAACCAATTTGTGCCTAAAAAAGGAATGATGTTAAAAATGAAAAATATTAAAGACTATAATATAGAACAACTAAAAAAAGAGTTAGAAGACTTAGGAGAAAAGCCATTTAGAGCAGAGCAAATATTTAAATGGTTATACGAAGAAAAAGTAAAATCATTTGAAGAAATGACAAACTTATCTCTTGCATTAAGAGAAAAAATAAAAGAAAATTACACAATGTGTAATTTTAATATTATAAAAAAGCAAGAATCAAAAGATGGAACAATAAAATACCTATTTGATGTATTAGATGGAAATGCAATAGAAACAGTATTAATGAGATATCATCATGGAAACAGCATTTGTGTATCTTCACAAATTGGCTGTAAAATGGGATGCAAATTTTGTGCATCTACAGGAATAAAATTTATTAGAAATTTAAGTAGTGGAGAAATAGTAGAGCAAATTATCAAAGTTGAACAAGACACAGGAGAAAGAATTTCAAATGTAGTATTTATGGGGATTGGAGAACCATTAGATAACTATGAAAATACAGTAAATGCAATTAGAATAATTAACAACCCTAAAGGGCTAAACATAGGAGCAAGACATATTAGTATTTCAACAAGTGGTTTAATACCTAAGATTTACAAATTAGCTAACGAGAATATTCAATGTACATTATCTATTTCATTACACGCAACTAACAACCAAAAAAGAAGTAGTATGATGCCAGTAAACGAAACATATCCAATTGAAGAATTACTTCAAGCCTGCAAAGATTATATAGAAAAAACAAATAGACGAATATCTTTTGAATATGCATTGGCAAAAGACAACAATGATAATTTGGAAGATGCTAAACAATTGGTAAAACTATTGCATGGGATGCTTTGCCATGTGAATTTAATACCAATAAATAAAATTGAAAATGGACAATTTGATAAAAGTTCAAATGAAAATATTATGAGATTTAGAGATTATTTAAATGACCATGGAATAGTAGCAACAATTAGACGTGAACTAGGTTCAGACATTGAAGCAGCTTGCCGGACAACTTAGAAGAAAAAACTTAAAATGAAGCAGATAAGATTTGACCATATTGTCTTAAAAAAGGAGAAGAGGATGAATTTAAAAGATATAAAAGAAATATTGCCAATTAACAAAATAAA
>CATLUC010000107.1 GCA_950059165.1 uncultured Clostridium sp. | reverse complement strand
TTTTTAGGCAACAAAAAAATCAACCAGATTTTATTTTCTGATTGATTTCTGTATCTCTCTGTTCTATAAAAAGTTCGAACAGATACGTCGTTGGTGCGGATGAAGGGACTCGAACCCCCACGTCGTTGACACTGGTTCCTAAGACCAGCGCGTCTACCAGTTCCGCCACATCCGCATATTTTCTTGACAATAGTTATAATAGCACATTTGGGCTTCTATTGTCAAGATATTTTTTATATTTTTTTGAATTTGTCGACCAATTTGTCGACCATTTTTTCATTTTGCTAACCGTTTGCTAACATATTTTATATATGTGAAAATAACTTCATTATTATAATTTTAGCAACGCATTTTTCAAATTCTAGCTTCTGCTAGCAATATAGCTTACTAAATCTACTAATTTATTTGAATATCCCCATTCGTTATCATACCAAGCAACTAATTTTACAAAAGTATCTGTTAGCATAATTCCAGCTGTGCTGTCAAATATAGAAGTATGTGCATCTGTTGTAAAATCAGAAGAAACAACTGGGTCTGTTACATATTCCACAATACCTTTCATTTCATTTTCAGATGCTTTTTTCATAGCATTACAAATTTCTTCATAAGTTGTTGGCTTTTCTAAGTTACAAGTTAAGTCAACAACAGAAACATCAGCTGTTGGAACTCTGAATGCCATACCTGTTAATTTTCCATTTAAATTTGGAATAACTTTTCCAACTGCTTTAGCTGCTCCTGTTGATGATGGTATAATATTACTAGCTGCAGCTCTACCACCTCTCCAATCTTTCTTAGAAGCTCCATCCACTGTCTTTTGAGTAGCTGTCATAGCATGAACTGTTGTCATTAAACCATCTTTAATTCCAAAATTATCATTAATAACTTTTGCTAGTGGTGCTAAACAGTTAGTTGTACAAGATGCATTAGAAACAATATCCATACTTGGGTCATATTCTGTATGATTAACACCCATAACAAACATAGGAGCATCTTTAGATGGTGCACTAATAATAACCTTTTTAGCACCTGCATCAATATGAGCCCTAGCTTTTTCAAGAGTAGTAAACACACCTGAACACTCTAAAACATATTCTACACCTAATTCTCCCCAAGGAATATTTCTTGGTTCCATTTCATTAAATACTTTTATATCTCTTCCATTTACTGTTAAAACATTATCTTTTCCTTCTACTGTACCATCAAACTTTCCATGTACTGAATCATATTTTGTCATATAAGCCATATAATCTGCTGTTATAAAAGGGTCGTTTATAGCAACTACTTCTATCCCTTCTTTTTTTAATGCTGCTTGGAAAGACAAATTTCCAATTCTTCCAAATCCATTAATTCCAATTTTTACTGACATAACATTTCCTCCTTCTTTAGATGTTTAAAACATCTATTTTTTATAGTATTGCCCACATTTTCTTAGGCAATTCTATTCTATACCAAAAAAGATTACTTTGCAAGCATTTTTTTCATTTTTTTGGGCATAATTGGGACAGGCACTGTTGTTCCCTTTTGGGCATAACAGTGCCTGTCCCAATTATGCCCCAGTTATGCTCAAATTTATTTCCATAGCTTTTCTAATACGATTATAAACATTGCGTGTGACCAACCAAGGCCTAAAACCCAGTTAGGTTTTAGAGTTTCGTTGTCTATTTGTTCTCCTAAAAAGTTATGCTTTCCTGCTGTTTTTATTACAAAGTCAAATGTTTCTTTTGCCTTTTTCTTTTCTCCTGTTTCTAAATAATATAGTGTCATCCATAAGTTTGCAATTGCCCATGGGTTTCCATTTCTGTAATGGTCTTGTTCGAAACGCCTATAACCTCCTGTATAGGTTCTTAATGATAAGTTTATTCTTTCTACTGTGTTTACTATTTTCTTTTCTTTTGCTTTAAACATATTAAATGGTGTTACACTTCCTATCATGCTTATATCCATTTTCCCATCTTGTGTATTTCTTAAATAACAATTCTTTTCTTTATCATACATATTTGTGTTTATATATTTTTTAATTTCTGTTTGTAATTTTTCTAATTCTCTTTCATTTTTGATTATTTTTTCTTCTTTTAGTCTATTGTTTTCAAAGTCTGATGTGTTATTTCCTAATACTCTATAAATTCTCATTATGCTTTCAAATGCTGCATAAATACTTGCTAAAGAATACAAATGAATTCCCTCACACATTTCCCAAAGGTCGTAACTTACATGGTATTTATGATTTTTTTGTTTTTGATTTGCTTCAATTTCTTGTTTTACAATATCTTTGTCATGTTCATCTTTTGCTTCTATTTCCAGCCAATCTTCTACATATCGTTTTAAAAAATCTACAGCCTTTTCGCACATTTGTAAATTATCTTTTAAAAACTTTTCTGATTTTGTGTATTTATAATGTTCATATACTCCATAAACAACACTTGCTGTTTCATCTACTTGATATCCCCAGCATGGTGCTAATTTGCCATCTGTAAAAAATCTTTGCTCCCACATACCATTTTTACTTTGAGTTTTCTTACAAAAGATTTTATAAAACTTTTCTGTTTCTTTTTCCATTTTTAAAATATCCAATGCCTTTGTCATAAACACTGCATCTCTTGTCCAACAATATGCATATCTACCACATTGTGAAAAGTTTTCATCAATTTCTGCTGATGCAATTATTCCTCCTGTCCCCGTATTTGTCAAAAGTGGAAATAGCAAAATGCTTCTTTTATAAATATCATAAATTTTTTCTTCATAACTATTTTGGGGGTCTTTCAAACTCAAACCATTGTGAGTCTTTACATATTTTCTCCAATAAGATTTTGTTTCGTTATACTCCTGTTTTAAATCAATTTTTTTAACTCTTTCTACTTCAGTTTCCATGTCAGATATATTTTTATTTTCTCCAATTAATATGCATATTTCTAACACTTTCTTCTCTTGTGGCCTAATTGTTCCTAAATTATAACAAATACTAGTATCTTTTGACATACCAATATAATCTTTATCGTAAATTTCTCCTCTTTTAATGGTTTCTTTGCTTCCATTAATTTGATGTTTTGAAATTTCATGCCCTTTTGCAAAAGTTGAAAAGCTAAAATCATGGGCATATTGGAGCATCCCCCCATCTATTATCTTACAACTAACATGATTATTATAATCTGATAATAATTCTGAGTGAATATAAAAGCTTGTATCTAAATCAATTTTCCCCTCATTTAAGAAAGTGTATTTTTTTACTAATACATTTTCTTTTATCATCACATAATCTGTTTGAACTATTTTTAGGTTAAAATAAGTATTTGTAACTTCAGTGTTTAGAATATTTGTATCTTCATCATAATATTGCTTGTATATATTATTGATATCATCATGTAAATAAATCAAGTCAGATTGATTTATTTTTACTCCTGTATGAAAAAAATTGATATATTGCCTATTGTCCTTTGTTGGAAAATAAATTCTTTGCATTTCTCCTTTCTCTGTAAAAGTGGCTAATATATTTTTATTTCCAATCATTGCTTCATTAAAATACTTATTTTCCATTCTTTTCTCCCTCTTTTAATTTTTTATTTTACTTTGCTAACCTGTCCCAATTATGCCCAAATGGGAATAACTGTACCTGTCCCCATTATGCCCTAGCCTTCTATTACGTTTAAGATTTGCTTTTCTAAGTCTTTTATTTTTTCGTTAATTCTAAATATGTCTTCGTCTCTTAAGCTGTCGTCTTGTATGTCTTGTCTTACGAAGCTGTCCATGTCTTTTATTTCTTCTTTTAGTGTTTCTAATCGACTTATAATTTCTGTTCTTAGATTTCTTGCTTGTGGTCTTTCTATTTTGTGTGTTATTTCTATTTTGTCTTCTATTCCATTTATTTCATATGTTTCACCAAATTCTGGTATTGTTACGCCAATTCCGGCATCTGTTTCAATTTTTTGTGATAGTGTTTCTTGTGCATCTTCTTCTCCATGTACTAAAAAGATATGTTTTGGCTTGTTTATAAATGAATATATGAAGTTCATTAATCCTTCTTGGTCTGCATGTCCAGAATAGCCTTCAATGTATTCTATTCTAGCATTTACAGCTATTTCTTCTCCAAATATTTTTACTTTTTTTGCCCCATTTACTATACTGTATCCTAGTGTTCCAGGAGCTTGATATCCTACAAATAGTACTGTTGATTTTGGGTTCCATAGGTTGTGTTTTAAGTGATGTTTTATTCTTCCTACTTCACACATTCCACTTGCTGATATTATAATGCTTGGTGTATTATCTTCGTTTAATGCTTTTGATTCGTCTGCTGTTTGTGTAAATTTTAGTCCTGGAAATTCAAGTGGGTTGTCTCCTCTTGTTATTTCTTCTTGGATTTCTCTTTCAAATAGGTTTGTGTTTTCTCTAAATACTTCTGTTGCTGATATTGCAAGTGGACTGTCTACATATACATTTGATTTCATTATTGTTCTGTATTTTCTTTGGAATTCTTCGTCATCTTTATGCTGGTCTTTTAGTTTGTTAATTTCATATAATATCTCTTGTGTTCTTCCTACTGCAAATGATGGTATTACTACACTTCCTTCTTTGTCTAATGTTTCTGATACGATGTCTAAGAAAAGTTCTGCTTTTTCGTCATTTCTTAGATGCAATCTACTTCCATATGTTGATTCCATAACCAAGTAGTCTGCATTTTCTATCATTGTTGGAGAGTCTAGTAATGGAATGTCATTATTTCCCAAATCACCTGTAAATACTGTTTTTGTTTCTTTTCCATCTTCTTTTGTCCATAATTCAATAATACTAGAACCTAGCATATGTCCTGCATCATTAAATCTTACATGTATATCTTCCGTAATTTCTATTATTTCATCATATTGTACAGGTTCAAAAATTTCTAAACATCTTGCTGCTTCTTCTGCTGTATATAGTGGTGGAACTTCTTTTTCGCCTTTTCTTTTTCTTTTTTTGTTTTTCCATTCATTTTCCATTTCTTGAATATGACCACTATCTGGTAACATTAAAGCACATAGGTCACAA
>CATLUC010000106.1 GCA_950059165.1 uncultured Clostridium sp. | reverse complement strand
TAAAGGTATATCTGCCTTATGTAGATATACCCACTCGATATGAAAAATAACCAATTTTTAAGCAAAATTCTTAGTTAAATATTATACGAAACTATTGTCGAAAAAAGACGATGAAAAATTCTTGACAAACACAATTGATGAATATATAATATAGATGCTAGCAGTAAAATTTTATTATATTAGAAAGGAGGGATAAAATGAAACAAGAAGAAAGAGATAAACTTTTATTAAAAATTTATGAAGAACAAAAGATAATGAAGAAAGAACAACAAGAAATGAAAGAAAAAGAAGAAGAAAGAGATAAACTTTTAATGAAAATTTATAAAGAACAACAAGAGATGAAGAAAGAGCAACAAGAGATGAAAAAAGAACAACAAGAGATGAAAAAAGAGCAACAAGAGATGAAAAAAGAGCAACAAGAGATGAAAAAAGAGCAAGAGAGTATGAAGGGTTGTATACAAAGACTAGAAAAGAGTGTAGAAAAATTAGAAGACAGTGTACAAAAGTTAAATAACGAAATGTCTGAAGTAAAAGACAATGTACAAAAGTTAAATAATGAAATGTCTGAAGTAAAAGACAATCAAGAAGAAATCTATGCAATTTTAAATATAATGGATAATGGACAAAAGAAAATGAAAAAAGAGCAAGAAAGAATAATAGCAGAACAACAAGAAATGAAAAAAGAATTAACACAAGTAGGAAATACTGTAACAAGAATGGAAGTTGAGCATGGCAAAAAAATAGATTTAATATTAGAAGTTTTAATAAGTCATACAGATAAATTAAATAAGCATGAGAAAAAATTCGAAAAAGGAAAAAACATTATAGATTTGCAAAATTGCAAAATTTATGGAATAGAGCAAAAAATAAAAAAATAAGGCCTATTCATCTGTAATTAGAAAAAATAGGCTTTTATTCAAATTAGCTTATCATCTATTTTATTAATATCTAATTTCCAATAAAATTTTAAAAATTGAATAAAATAAAAAAAAAATGCACATAACAATAAAAATAGAATTGGAGTGTGCATTATTTATGAATAAAGAGATAAAAAAAGAAGAAAAAGAAAAACAAGTAGAATGTGGTGTATCAGAAGTGGGTGAAGATGCAACAAAGTATGGTGAATTTATATCTTCTTATTTTGCATGGGTATCTTTGCCAGAGCAAAAGGAAAAAGCAGAAGAATTACAAAAAATCACAGATAATAAGCAAAAAGACAATAAGCAAAAATCATAGTAATAAAATAATTAAGAAACAATAAGAAAAATAGTAAAAAATAAAGAAAAAGTAAGTAAAGCTAAATAAAACAGAATTATATATACAAAAAAGGTCAAAGAAAGTCAAAAAAAGTAATTGAAAAAAATTCAATAAGGAGTATAATAACATTATAAGTCAAAGAAAGTCAAAGTCAACAACACATTTAATATCTATATATTTTTATAACAACAAATTGGAAAGCCTTAATATTAGCATAATCTCAACTTGTATCTTTGGCTTTTAGTTGCAGAAAAAAATCAGATAAAAATTAAATGTATTATTAAGGGAAGGAGTGAACAAAAAATGAGAATGTCAGATATAATAGAAGAATTTATTAAAGAATTATTTGATGAAGAAGGTAGTATAGAAATACAAAGAAACGAATTAGCAGAGCAGTTTAATTGTGTGCCATCACAAATTAACTATGTTATAGCAACTAGATTTAAACCATCTCAAGGCTATTATGTAGAAAGTAGAAGAGGTGGACATATCACAATAAAAAAAGTAAGTAACACAAAAGCAGACTACATCATGCATATTATAAATAACATAGGAAATGAAATAACTTCAAATGAAGTAGATATATTAATTAGTGACTTTTTAACATATGATATATTAGAGGAAAAAGAGGCTAAATTATTGAAAGTAGCAACAAGTGACAATGTTTTGCAATTAGAGAAAGACACAAAAGATAAAGTAAGAGCAAGGATTTTCAAAAACATGTTACTTAATTTAGAATGATAATTTTATAAACAAAGTCACAAAATAAAAAGATGATGTTTTGTGTTAATATAACAAATTATAAACATCATCAAAAAGGAGGAATTAAAATGTTATGTGATAATTGTGGTAAAAGAGATGCAAATGTAAGGTATTCAGAAAATATAAATGGTAGAAAAAAAGACTTAAATCTATGTGAAGAATGTAGTAAAAAACTAGGTATAAATATGGATTTTAGTATGCCAATTGATTTTTCTAGTTTTTTTGGGGAGTTTATGGAAGATTTTGCAACACCAGAATTTATGCCATTATTAAATGAGATTAAAGCATTAAAATGTGATAATTGTGGATATACTTTTGAAGACATAAGAAATACAGGAAAATTAGGATGTGGAAATTGTTACAGTGTATTTGAAGAAAGGCTAGACCCAATTATTAGAAGAATACAAGGAGCAAATAAGCACACAGGGCGTGTTGGAAAGATAATTGACAATAAAATACAACAAAAAATGGAAAACAAGGAAAATGTAAAAGTCACAAATAAGGAAGAAATACAAAAAAATACAATAAACAATAAAATGCAAGAATTGCAGGAAAAATTAAAACAAGCTATAAAAGAAGAAAGATATGAGGATGCAGCAAAAATAAGAGATGAAATAAAAAAACAAGAAGGATAATTTGATAGGATTTTGGGGCCGTCCCCAAATCCTACCCAAATTCTAAATGGAAGGAGTAAATAAATGAATTGGTATTTGCAAAGTAGTGAAAATTCAGATGTAGCTAAGAGTACAAGAATTAGGCTTGCTAGAAATTTACATGATTTTAAATTTAATTTAAGTAATGAAGAAGAAATAAAAGCTTTAGAAAATAAAATAAAAGAAAGTTTGTATGGTATTGGATATGGCTTGAAGTTCTTTAGGTTAAAAGACATGGATGATATTACTAAAATGAGCTTAGTTGAGAAAAATTTAATTAGTCCAGAGTTTGTTTTGCATAAAAATGAAACTGGAAGTATTTTAATAAATGATGAAGAAAATATTTGTGTTATGATAGGAAATGAGGATCATATTGAGCTACAAGTATTTAATTGTGGGTTAGATTTAGATAATACTTTAAATTTGGCAGTTGAAATTGATAAAAAAATTGGAGAAGCTTTAGGATATGCAGTTAGTAAAAAATATGGATATTTAACATCATGTCCAAACAATGTTGGAACAGGCTTAAGAGCTTCTGTTATGGTACATTTGCCAGCACTTTCTAAAACAAAAAATACAAAAAGGGTGTTAGAGGCAATCAATAGTTTTGGTGTTAATATTAGAGGGGTTTATGGCGAGAATACAGAAAGTACAGGTGATATGTATCAAATTTCTAATAAACAGACTTTGGGAATGACAGAACAAGAGATTATCCAAAATTTGTATGTGATTGTAGAAAAGGTTATTAAACAAGAAAGAGAGGCAAGGAAGATTTTAGCAAAAGATGATATTGCTTTAGAGGATTTGATATATAGAAGCTATGGTATTTTAAGTAATTGTAAAAAAATATCATCAGAAGAAACAAGGGAACTTTTGTCTAATATTAAATTAGGTACAGATTTGGGGATTTTGAAAGAAGTGACAGATTTGCAGGTTCAAAAGCTGTATCTTTATACAAAACCAGCTAATTTGCAAAAATATGTGGGTGAACAGTATGAGGCAATAGAAAGAGATATAAAAAGGGCAGAGGTTGTAAAGCAAATAATAAACAATAACTAATAAAAAATCTTATAATGCAACAAAATATAAAAATTATCAAAACACTTAGGTCAAGCTAATTTTAGCATAACTTCTAAATTGATTTTATGGCACCCTTTCACGACAAGCGCGAACATTTTCCATAAAATCAATTAAGAAGTTCTAGCAAAAATTACTTTCCATTCGCTTTTTTTCTAATTTTTATATTTTGTTACAATTAACAGCATATATAAGCAATAACAAAATTTAGCTGTGAATATAAATACTTATAAGAAAACGAAAGGAGTTAAAAAATGACTTATAAATTTACAAATAGAGCCAAAAAGGCAGTAGAACTTGCCAATGAGGCAGCAATCGAATTAGGGCACAATTATATAGGAACAGAACACATTTTATATGGGTTAAGTAAAGAAGGAAGTGGAGTAGCTTCTAAAGTTTTAGGAAATCAAGATATTACATCAGAAAATGTTTTAGACAAAATCATAGAATTGATTGGACAAGACGAACCTATAACAGAAACTTTAGGATTTACACCTAGAACAAAACGTGTTATTGAAAATGCTTTTATTGAAGCTAGAAAATTAGGATATAGCTATATTGGAACAGAACATTTATTAATTGGAATTTTAAGAGAGGGAGATTGTATTGCAGCTAGAATTTTATTAGAATTAGATGTTAACATTCCAAGATTATATAATGAAATTATCAAGGTAATAAATGAAGGTGAAGACCTACAAGGAGAAGAAAAAAAGGAAACCTCACAAAGAAAAAACGGAAGTTATAATCAAACTACTACATTAAACCAATTTGGAGAAGACCTAACTAAAAAAGCATTAGAGGGTAAATTAGACCCAATTATAGGAAGAAAAGAAGAAATTGAAAGAGTAATTCAAATTTTATCAAGAAGAACTAAAAATAATCCGTGTTTAATTGGTGAACCAGGGGTAGGTAAAACAGCTGTAGTAGAGGGATTGGCTCAAAAGATTTGTGCAGGAGATGTGCCAGAAATCCTAAAAGACAAAAGGGTTGTAAGTATAGATATTTCAAGTATGGTAGCAGGGGCTAAATATAGAGGTGATTTTGAAGAAAGAATAAAAAAAGCATTGGCAGAAGTTAAAAAAGCAGGTGATATTATTCTGTTTATTGACGAAATGCATACTATTGTAGGAGCAGGAGCAGCAGAGGGAGCAATTGATGCAGCAAATATTTTAAAGCCATTGTTAGCAAGGGGAGAAATTCAATTAGTTGGAGCAACAACACTAAATGAGTATAGAAAATATATAGAAAAAGATGCAGCATTAGAAAGAAGATTTAGTCCTGTTAATGTTAATGAGCCATCTGAAAAAGATACTATAAAGATATTAAAAG
>CATLUC010000105.1:2612-5157 GCA_950059165.1 uncultured Clostridium sp. | reverse complement strand
AAGAAAAGAATTAAAAAACACATTACACAAACTAATTAAGTATCATGTGTGATTGGGGACGTTTCTTTTGTCACATTTTTGTGAAATTGGGGACACATCTATTACAAGTGATATTATATCCATTATTATATATTATGCCTATTTGGTCGCTTACACGTCGTTTCAAAATAATATATAATAATGGACTTAAAAATTAAAAAGAAGTGTCCCCAATTTCACAAAAATGTGACAAAAGAAACGTCCCCAACACGACATAAGAAGGAGATGAAGAAAATGTTAAGTGCTTGGGAAAAGGTTGAGATAGCTAGAAATCCAAAGAGAAAGACTTCTCTTGATTATATAGAAGAGATTTTTGATGAGTTTATTGAATTGCATGGTGATAGGAGTTTTAGAGATGATGCTTCTATTGTGTGTGGCTTGGGTAAAATTGGAAATCAAAATTATACTATAATTGCAGAGCAAAAGGGAAGGACTACTAAAGAGAATATAGAGAGAAATTTTGGGATGCCAAATCCAGAAGCATATCGAAAAGGTATCAGATTTATGGAACAAGCCAACAAGTTTAAAAGACCAGTTATTACTTTTATTGATACAAAAGGAGCATATCCAGGTGTTGGAGCAGAGGAAAGAGGTCAACGGAGAAGCTATTGCAAAATCTATGTTAGAGCTAAGTCGTATAAAAGTGCCTGTAATTGCAATTGTAATTGGTGAAGGGTCAAGTGGAGGTGCTTTGGCTTTAGGTGTTGGAAACAAGGTGCTTATGTTAGAAAATGCAGTTTATTCTATTTTGTCACCAGAAGGGTATGCAAGTATCTTATGGAAAGATGCATCAAGAACTAAAGAGGCAGCAGAAAAAATGAAGCTTACAGCAAAAGATTTATATGATTTAAAGATAATTGATAAAATTATTAAAGAACCTACTGGAAACGAAGAAGAAAGCTTTAAAAAAGTGGCTAAAAGTTTAAAAAGGGAAATAAACAAAATAATAGAGGAAATGAAAAATAAAACTTCTGAAGAAATAGTAGAAGAACGTTACCAAAAGTTTAGAAATATGGGAGAATACAAACAAATAGATTAATATTTCACATTTTATTTAAGGTTTGCTAAGGCAAAGCTAAAAAAAGAAGATAATGGCACCATTAGGCCAAGAATTAATGGAGAAAGAGGTAAAAGATGATATTAGATGGAAAGAAAATTTTAATTATGGGAATTAGAAATAAATGGAGCATTGCATTTGGAATTGCAAAATCAGCTTATGAAAATGGAGCAAAGCTGATTTTTACATACATGGGGGAAGAAAACAAAGATAAAATAGAAGAATTAATATCAGAATTTGAAGGAAGCAAAGCATATGTTTTAAATGGGGCTTCAGAAGATGAACTTGTTAAAGAAACATTTTCAAAAATTAAAGAAGAAAATGGAAAAATAGATGGAATTGTTCATGCCATTGCACATGCAAATACAGAAGATTTACATCAAGATTTTATTTATACTAGCAAAGATGGATTTTCACATGCTTGTGATGTAAGTAGTTATTCTTTTGTATTAGCTGCAAGACAAGCAAAAGCATTAGATATGTTAAATGAAAATGCAAGCTTGGTTACATTAACATATCATGGTTCAACTAAAGTAATTGACAGTTATAATGTTATGGGAGTTGCAAAAGCAGCATTAGAAGCAAGCGTTAGATATTTGGCAGAGAATTTGGGAAGAGAAAATATCAGAGTAAATGCAGTATCAGCAGGACCAATAAAAACTTTATCAGCAAAAGGGATAAAGGACTTTAGCTCTATTTTAAATGTAATAGAAGAAAAAGCTCCACTACATAAAAATGTGACAACATATCAAGTAGGTAATGTAGCAACATTTTTGTTAAGCCCTATGTCAGAAGCAGTTACAGGGCAAATAGTTTACGCAGACAATGGTTACAACATAATGGGAGTATAAGTTTGGGCATAACTGTGCCTGTCCCAAATGTGCCCAAATGGGCATATCGGGGACAGGCACAGAATAGCCCAAATTATATAATAGGATTTTGGGGCCGTCCCCAAATCCTACTAAATTTTAAAGGGTCATGCACTTTTTATTTTGCAAAACATATAATGTGATTATATGGAAGCTTTAAGCTTAAAGCAAAATGGAGGTGCATTTATGCTATCACTTTGTATGACAGGTTTATTGGGATTTTTAGAGTTCTTAAAATCAGCTGTTTTTGTAGTTCGGATATATTCAAGGTGGAACATTGTTTCCAGAGCCATTGACATCAGAAGAAGAGAGAAATTATTTAGAGCAAATGGCTAATGGTGATGATGAAGCAAAGAATATTTTAATTGAAAGGAACTTAAGATTAGTTGCTCATGTGGCAAAAAAATATAGTACGGCTAAGGTTGAACAAGATGATTTGATATCAATTGGTACTGTTGGCTTAATTAAAGGGATTAATAGTTTTAAGGTGGAAAAGGGAGCAAGGCTTTCTACATATGTGTCACGTTGTATTGATAATGAAATTTTAATGCATTTGAGGGCGACTAAAAAGCTTCGGAGC
>CATLUC010000105.1:0-2517 GCA_950059165.1 uncultured Clostridium sp. | reverse complement strand
GATGAAGTGGATATTAAAATGAAGATAAAGCTACTTTGTGAAAAGATGAAAGAGGTTTTAAAAGATAGAGAAAGGACAATTTTGGAGCTTAGGTTTGGTCTTCGGTGGCAAAAAACCAAAGACACAAAATGAAATTGCTAAAATGATGAATATTTCCCGTTCATATGTTTCTAGGATAGAAACGAAGGCAATAGATAAATTGGCACAGGAAATTAAGGAATAGAAAAGTAGAGAAAAATTGATATATAAAAATTTCAATTTTTCTCTATTTCTGTTTTTTTGTTACAATTCAGTAAAATATAATTATTACTTAAATGATTGATATATAAATAGTTCCTCAAATTCTTGGTTGCCTTACAAACATAAAAAACACTTGACATTTGAGAAAAAATATATTAAGATAGGAAACATAATAAATATCAATAAATTATTAAATCTAAAAGTTAAGTCATATATTCTATTATAAAAATTCAAGTATTAAAGAGAAAATACAAATAAATTGGTAAAAAAATAAGAGAATAGTAGGCAATTTACTAATAAATAAAAATTGACAACAAAATAAAAAACAGATAAAATAAAGGAAAGAGAGAAAATATGCAAAAAGTCACATATTTTGATAAAATTTACTATAAAAGTTATTTAAATAAAAATCAAACAGGTTTAAGCGATATTAGCGAAAAATATGAAATATCAAAGAAAGAAGTAAACCAACCACATGATAAAACAATTAAAAGTGTATTAGATAAAAAGGATGAAGTTATATATCTAATTGATAAAGCCTTAAAACTTTCTGAAAAAGGGATTAAATTAAAATCAGTAGATATTGAAAAATATAATAGAAAATTTATCACAAAGGAATTTAAAAATAGTGAGGCAGATATTGTCTATAAAATAAAAAATAAAAAAATATTTTTTCTGATTGAACATCAAAGTAAAATAGATTATAGTATGCCATATAGAATTTTAAAATATAGCTTAGAAATAATAGATAGTGCTATTGATATAGAACAAATGAGAAAAAAAGATTATGAATATCCATGTGTATACCCTATTGTAATTTATACAGGAACACAAAAATGGAAGGTTAAAAATCAATTTAGGAAAAGCCAAGCTTATTTATATCCAACAGATGATATGGAATTTACTAAATACACTTTAGTTGATATAAATAATATATCAGAACAAACATTGTTAAAAGATAATAGTTTATTAAGTAAAATATTTTTAATAGAGAGAACAAAAAACAAAGAAGATACTTTTAAGGTAATTGAGAAAGTAATGAAAACTAACCTAAAAGAAGAAGATAAGCAATTTTTAAGCAATGTTATAAGATTTATTTTAAAGAATAGATTAGACGAAAAACAAATAGATGAATTATTAAAAAAATTAGAAGATAAGGAGAAATTAAATATGAGGTGGATGGATAGAATAGCAAATGCATTTGACGAAAAATATGAAGAGGGCGTAAAAAATGGAATTGCACAAAGTATGATAGAAACAGCTAAAAAGTTAATACAAAGAAATATGGAAATAAAAGAAATAGAGGAAATAACGGGTTTATCAAAAGAAGAAATAGAAAAATTAGTTAAAAGCAATGCATAATTTATAGTTTAAATTAAATAATAGTATCATAATTTTAAATAGAAATAATCAAAAATTTAGTTTGTAAATTTATTGTGAAAATGTTTTACAATTCTAGGTTATGTGGTATAATATACTAGATAAAATTAAAAAGGAAATGATAGTATGCAAAGAACAAAATTAAAAGATAGAATTTTACCAACATATACCAAAGGAGAAGAAATTTTCAACATGACATCACATATTGTAGGAGCTGTTTTAGGGATTGTTGCATTAATTTTATGTATTGTTTTTGCTGCAATAAATGGAAATGGTTATGGTGTTGTAAGTGGCACTATTTATGGAATAACAATGATTATTTTATATACAATGTCTAGTATATATCATGGATTAAGCCCTAAAATAAAGTCAAAAAAAGTTTTTCAAATATTAGACCATTGCTCAATATTTTTACTAATTGCAGGTTCATATACACCGTTTGCTTTATGTAGTATAAGAGAAGCAGATAGTGTAGCTCGGTTGGGCAATATTTGGAATTATATGGCTTTTTGCCATTTTGGGAATTGTACTAAATGCCATTGATATTAAAAAATTTAAAGTTTTTTCAATGATATGCTATCTACTTATGGGTTGGTGCATTATTATAAAGGGAAGTTTACTACCAGAATTATTAACATTAAAAGGTTTTATACTTTTAGTAGCTGGTGGAATTTCTTATACAATAGGAGCAATTATATATGCAGCAGCTAAAAAACACAAATATTCACATTCAATTTTTCACTTGTTTATTTTACTAGGTAGCTTTTTACAATTTATGTGTATATTGCTATATGTAATGTAGAACAAAAGGAGCATGATGGTAGTTTTCTAATATTATAAAAAAGTAAGATTTTAAATAAAATACAGAGATAAACTAAGAGAAAAGATAAAAATTAG
>CATLUC010000104.1 GCA_950059165.1 uncultured Clostridium sp. | reverse complement strand
TTGATAGTCAAATACTTTTCCTATTATTGCGAAAAATTTTTATTCCTCATAGCTGTAATTACCAATATTTAACCTACTATTTTTGGTTTTTTATTACCTTTTGTTGAATGCAATGCAGATAACGCAATTTCTTTACAGTATGAATTATTTATCTTACTTAGACTTTTTTCAAAATATTTTGCGTCATATCCATATGCACAAGCTTGTAATAAAAATTCAAGTTGGTCAACATTTTTTATAAATTTTGCTTCTTCTGTTTCTGATTTTTCATATTCTTCCCATATTTTTAAATAATCATTATTTTCATCTAAAGTATCTAATACTTTTAATATCGCTTCTCTTTCTTTTATATGCTTTTCTTCCTTAGTTATATTATCATATGGTGTATAATCCTCTGCATACACTTCACCTAATTCGTGTATAATTCCCTTTTTATACATTTAAATGCATCCAAATTTAATCTATTTTTTTCTATTATTGTTAATGCAAGCAATGCTACTGAAAATGAGTGGTCTGCTATTGATTCACACTTGTCTTTATGTTCTAGACCTATTCTTACTTTTAACTATCCTTGTCTATATATGTTTTTTAATTGGTTATATTTCATATAAAATGATATTATATCATTGTCTATTTTTTCAAATTTTTCATATGGATTTGTGTCTTTTATGTAGTTTTGATTATTGATATCTTTTAAAATTCCATTTATTATTTCTCCCTATAAGCTACTATTTTGGAAATGCTAATACTTTATTGAATTAGTATTCTCTATTTACTTTCCAATTCCACAGCTATGAGGAATAAAAATTTTTCGCAATAATTGGTTTGGTATATTACAGTATGTATTTAAATATACTACTAATGCTTTTATTCCTTTATCATAATTAACAATACTATTTACACTTCTAGGAAATTTAGGTATATGTTCTTTTCCACAACATGGACATTTTGTTTTCTTTCCTATATATTGTGTTGTATGTACAATTATTTCAAGTGATATTAAGTCTCTTGCAATTTCTTCTTTTTCTATTGTTTTGCATCCACATGTACATGTGGCTACTTTTGATACATTAATGGTTTTATCTGGTGTTTTAGTTACAGTTGGTGCTGACCTAACATATTCTTTTTCTCTTCCTGATTTTACACGATTATTTTGTACAACTTTTTTAAAGCCATTTGTAGAAGATGGTTTTAAACTATTACTACTGTTCTTTCCTAAGCTGATTCTCGCAAGCTTGAATTTTTCTTCGTATATCTTGAGTTTTTTTTGAGTTCTTTGTTTTCTAATCTTAAAGTTTCGCATTCTCCACGATAATTGTTTTTATCTAAGTCATGAATAACTTCAGCTTGTTGTTTGTTCTGCTTTTTTAATAGTTTATTTTCTTTATCTTTTAACTCATTTTCCTTTTCTATTTTTCGTAATTGTTCTTCTAACATTTTGTATTGTTTTTCTGAATAAATCATGTAAAATCACTTCTTTTCTTTATGATGTAATTGTACACTAAATTGCCTAAAATGTCTATATTTCAACTATTACAGAAATATTACATGCATAAGGTTACACTACAATTAGTTTTTAGAAAATTATCTTTTTCAAAAGAAGGCTTAATCAAAAAAATCACTTATTAATGATATATTCATTAAATACAGTGATTTTTGTCATTACTTTTTTTCATAGCAAAAAATATATTTTAAAAATTATATTACATTTTCATTACAGTTGACTATGTTTCAAGACTTCTTATTTTGAAAAACATTATCTAGTAACAGAATTTTTGATATTTTTGAAAAAATACTTGTTTTTTTCTTGTGTTTATGATAGACTAATAAATAGTCAATTTATTTTAAGTTATTAGGAGGTGCATTTTAATTATGGCAGTATGTGAAATTTGTCAAAAATCAATAAATTATGGAAAAAAACTTAGCATTACACGTTCTCACATTAGTAAAAGAAGTACTCGTACTTGGAAACCAAATTTAAGAACAGTTAAAGTTATTATAAATGGAGAGACTAAAAGAATTCATGTCTGTGCTAAATGTTTAAAAAATGGAAAAGTAAAAAGAGCTTAGGTGCTCTTTTTTTGTTAGCTATTATAATTAAATTTTCTATAAATTTTACTTTATCTTCTGTTGTCTTGAGAATATGACTTGTATATGTGTCAATGATGTAAAACAAATTTTTTAAAAAAATTTGTTTTACATCAATTGTAACACTACATTTCTGGAAGATTTTTTATTTTTTCATTTTTTGTTCCAGAAACATTTTTTAGTGGTTCATTCGGTGAATTTTTACATCAAATCTGCTTAAAATTTTTGTTCTTTTATTAACTCTTGAAGGCTTGTCCTTCAATGTGTATAGGCGATGTGTGAACACTCGCTTTCCTGCCTTTAGTTTAACTAACTTTATTATTATTTATATTATAATATTCTACTTGTTTTTTCATAAAAAGATCATCTAAAATTACTATTTTACTTTGAGTGCATTTTGCTAAATATTCTATATCTTTTTCAAGTTGTTCATCAAATTTTGTTGGACATATTGCTCCAATAATACCTATTCTCTGTCTATCTTGTGATGCCACTAATATTTGTTGTATCATCTCTCTCGCTTCTTTACTAGAACGAGTTAAATTGCAACTGCTTTTAGCTATACCCACAAATTCAAATTGTTTATTTTTATATGTAACTTTAAAATTAATATCTCCAAATTCGTGACCATGGTGTGGACCTGGTCTATATCCTTCATATGTTGTAAATAACTTAAGTATACACATATTCTTATCATCACAATTAATACATTTTTCTTTAGTAGGATATATACACTTTTCCTTAATTTTTTTCAAATTACTGTCTAATATTTCTTCTTCATGTGTATCTATTTTAGTTGACAGAATAGTTTCAAATTCTTTTATTTCTGACACTTTTAATAAACATCCATTTGATTTTTCTAATATCTGTAAATTGTTATTAATAATAGAAAAATATCCATCAAATTGTATTTTCAAATTTTCATATAAAAAGTTAATAATATCTGCATATAACTTTGAATTTGGTATTAAATAGATATTAATATTTTCTATGTTACCAATATTTACTTTATGTCCTTCTTCACATTCTAAATAATTTAATGTGCTTCCACAATTTGAACAAATAATAGTTTTATTAGATGTCATTTTAATATCATAACTTCCACAATTACATTTTGGAACACAATATGAATCATTACATTGATTACAATTAATAAAAATCTTGTTCATAAAGCATTTTGATAATTTTGAATAATCTAATTTCGTTTGTATAATTGAATTATAGTTTTTATCTTTTGAAAAACATATAATCTTAAATATAATTTCTTCTATAATTTTCTTTTGCTCTGTTGTATAATTAGTCCACTTTTCATTACTCATAATATTTTTGGATTTAAATATCTCAAATTCCGTTTCATTAGTTGCAATATATTTTATAATTTCTCTAATAGTAGTTATACTCCATTTTCTAAAAGATGTTGCCGCCATATTTTTAGTAAGATGAATTTTACCTTTTGAATTATTTATTCCTAAAGTATTTATTACATCTTCAACATTAATTTCAAGTGTTTCACTAGTTGTAGTATATGGCTCTAATTGTTTCTTTAATTCTTCCTTTTCATCAAGCTTAGAATCTGAAATCATTATTTTTTCCGCTTCTTTTTCATTTGCATTGAGATTTATACCTGAAACTTTTTTTCTTCTATCTCCAAATATTTTTTTTACCAATTCTTTAGTTAATACTATAGGATATAATTCTGCTTCATAAATCTGTGAGATTGCTAAACTTAGTTTTTTTATTACTCTTTCATCACAATTCTTAATTGCAACAAAATTATCTTCTATACTAATCCATACAAAAGTTTCTTTCAATTCATATATATGTAGGCTCTTCCTTTTCATTAATATATGAATATTTTTTTAAGTAATAAAAAGAATACTCCGTTAAATTTTCTTCTTTTAAATATTCGCTATTATTATATATAATATCTTTAATTGCAGGTTGTTCATCTTCATTATTAGAAACATCTTTCAATTTTTCTTGTATTTTAGTACATACTTGATTTGTAGATAATTTTTTACTACTTTTAAAAGAAAAAATTGAAAACCCTGGCTTTAGTCCATATCTATATTCTTCATAACATGTATCTATTTCTTCTTTTGTTATATTACTTGACTCTATAATTATTGTAAGCTGTGCTTTGGATAACTTATAAATTGCTTTACTGTCTTTTGGTGTAGTTTTAGTAACATTATATATTTTACTAATAACATCATCTTTATCATATTTACTTAATATTAATTTACATAGTCCCTCTAACCTAATTAAGTCTAACTTTGTTTTTAATTGCTTTGTTAATTTCATAAAAATCCCCCACTTTTTAATATCCATAGTATATCATATATCGACATTTTTCTCAACATTGCATTTATTAGCATATTTTAAACAAAACAAAAGTTTTGTTTTGTTTAAAAACTATTGATTTTTTGTATATTTTTGTTATAATAAATCATACAAGAAAGGATGTTTGATATATGCAAGAATTATTAAATATTTTAAATAATGCTAAAAGTACTCTCGATAATTATTATGAAATACATAAAAATGAAGATTTTTCTAATAAACGAAATACTCCTAAAGATTACCTTGAATGGATCGATAAGAAAACGAAAATTATAATGAATTCTCCAGAATTTATAAAAAAATCAAAAGAATACATTGTTCGTGGTGATGTTGTATGGGTTGAATTTGGATTTAATATAGGTGAAGAATTTAGTGGTAGACATCCTGCTGTTGTTTTAAAAAATGGTGGAAAAACATTATTAGTACTTCCTATTACAAGTAAGCAACCAACAGAAAAACAGCTTGCTAGTAAAACCTATGTTGAACTTGGCAAAATCTATAACTTTAAAACAATGAAAAGGTGGGTAAATATTTTTAACATTAATCCTATAAGTATTGAAAGAGTTTACATCTTTTTATGACAAAGTGTTTAAATCTGCGAATTTATAATATATAGTTACTTGTTTATTTTGGTCAATTTCAATTTTTTCAATTAAGCTATTTAGCATATAAGCTGTAATATTTTCTTTCTTTAAAAAGTCTTGTATGATTTTCTCATAATCAACTACGTTTCTTTCAAATTTAACAGTATTTAATTCTTCAAGTTTTTTATTTTTACTATCTCGTTCATTAACTTTCTTTTCATACATTCTTGAAAAATCATTGTCATTGATAAGACCTTTTAATTTATCTTCAT
>CATLUC010000103.1 GCA_950059165.1 uncultured Clostridium sp. | reverse complement strand
TTCTAAACTAAAAATAGCTACTGGTACATTTGCTTTAATGGCTGCATTTGTTGCAATGTTTAATGCAAATGCTGATTTTCCCATTGCTGGTCTTGCTGCTATTAGTATTAAATCTGAACTATGAAAACCTGCTGTTTTATAATCTAATGCCGTAAATCCTGTTGGTACACCTGTTATGTGTTGTTTACGATTATACAACTCCTCTAATTGTGTAAAACTATCAACTAATACATCTTTAATTGGTGTATATCCCTTTTGATTTTTATTTTGCATTATATTAAATATTTTTTTTTCGGCATTTTCCATAATGTCTTCTACTTCTTCTGTTGGGTCATATCCAAGTTCTATAATCTCATTTGCTGTTTTTATTAGATTTCTTAAAACCGATTTTTCTTCAACAATTTTTATGTATTTTGAGGCATTTGCTGTTGTTGGCACTTTTTCTGGAAGTTCTGCTAGATATTCTAAACCACCTACTTTTTCAAATTTCCCCATTGCTTCTAGTTCAGCTTTTACAGTTATAATATCAATTGGTTCTGCTCTATTGTATAAGTTTAAAATAGCAGAGTAAATAGCTCGATTATCTTCACGATAAAAATCTTCTTCTTTTAATACTTCAATACTTGAAATTACAGCATCTTTATCTGTTAACATACTTCCTATAATGGCTTGCTCTGCTTCTAAGTCATGTGGTGGTACTTTTCCTAACTCCATCTTTTCCCTCCAATTTCTATTTTTCACATTACATTTACTTCAATACCTAACATTGTTTTGTAATTATGTAGGCAAATTGATAATCTTTATTTTTTATTGCATTTATAGCAAAAGAAGCACGACTAAAATTTTATGACTTTTTAGGTTTCTTTTCATGCCTCGTATTTGTTTACTCGCTAATTTTACGTTAGTAAAATTGTATGAAATATTTTTGTTATTAATACTATGATATTACATCTATTTTTAATTTTCCTATTACTCCTTCAAACAGTTTTATTTCAATTGTTTGAATTCCTAATGTTTTAATAGTTTCTTTTAGGTCTATTTTCTTTTTATCAACTATTATTTTATATTGTTTTTCTAGTTCTTGAGCGATTTCTTTGCTTGATACTCCACCAAATATTTTTCCATTTTCTCCTGCTTTTACTTGTATTTTTAATAATATTTTTGATAGTTTGTCTGCTGTTTTCATTGCTTCTTCTTTTTCTTGATCCTTTTGGAATTTGGCTGAATTTTGTTTTGCTTTTAGCTTTAACATATTTTCGTTATTTGCTTCTACTGCTAAATTTTTAGGAAATAAAAAGTTTCTTGCATATCCATCTGATGCATTGATTACTTCATCTTTTTTTCCTACTCCTTTAATGTTTGCTTTTAATATTACTTTCATAGTATCACGCCTTTCTTTATTGCACTATTTTACTATAAATAAGTAAAAAAAGCAAGTATGAACTTGCTTTATTACAATAAATTAACTAGTATTATTTTAGCATATTTATGTTCTTATCTTATTTTGCTACAATTTAATATTCTATTTCTACTATAACTTCCTATTACATTAATTTGTACCTTGACATATTAGACAGATAAGTGTGTATAGCTTTTAGCTATTTACTAACATTTTATCAAATGCTAGTTTTTTTTTACCTTTGTTATCCTTATAATACTTAGCAATTAGTTCATCTAATTCTATACTTAATTGATAAGTAATACTATAGTCATCTCCTTGCTCAATGCTTTTGTTTAATTTATTCCTTAGTTCACATATTTCATCATTTAACATAGCTTTTCACCCTTTCTCAAGGTATTTTTTCTAGTTATAAATTACCACATCATTTCTCTTAAGTCAAGTATTTTCACTGTTTTTTGATAACTTTCGTACGTCTTTTTTTTGCTTTTTTCGACATAGTGTGACATAAAAAAACAGCATCTTTACTTTTTAATCTAAAATGCTGTTTTTTTTACAAATCTCTTCCTAATTTTTTATGATAGAAAGAACCATTTTTTCTTCTTTAAAGACATCTTTTAAAATTTGTTCTAAATATTCTACAGTAATCCCATCTATTTCCTCTAAATAGTCAAAACTATTTATTCCTTTCATTGCATCTGCTAAAAACATTCTTGCAATATTTTGGGCATCATTATATTCTATTACATAACCACCATATATCATTTTTTTAATACGTTCAAAGTCTTCTTTTGGAATTCCTTCTGTTTTAAACTTTTCCACTTGTTCTTTAAATTTTTGATATACTATTTCTGGTTCATTTGATTGTCCTGTAATTAATGCATGTGCATAGTTTTTAGTAAATTCATATTCTAAGCTTGGTTGTGAGTAGATAATTCCTTGATTATATAATTCTTTATATAAATTAGTACTTCTACCAATTAATAAGTTTAACAAAATTTCCATTGCAATATGTTTTTTTACCATATCACATTCTGGTGTGTCTTTTATTCCTATTGCATATAGAGCTTGACTTACTTCTAGTTTTTGTTCAATTTTTTCTTGTAAAATTTCTTCTGGCTCATCTGGATAAATCCTTTTTATTTCTCCTTCTGGCTTTATATCTAATAACCTTTTTTTAACCTCTTCTAAAATCTTTTCTGGCTCAAAATCTCCACATAATACCATTGTCATATTAGATGGATTGTAAAATGTTTGATAGCATTTATATAAAATATCTTTATCAATTTTCCCAATGCTTTCTATTGTTCCTACTACATCAATTTTCACTGGATTTTTGTGATACATTGCTTGTAAGGCATTTATATATACTCGCCACTCTGGATAATCGTCATACATCATGATTTCCTGACCTATTATACCTTTTTCTTTTTCTACATTTTCATCTGTAAAATATGGGTGTTGTACATAATCCATAAGTTCATCCATTGCTTCATAAAAGTTATCTGTACCTTGAAATAAATATGCTGTATGGTCATTTGTTGTATAGGCATTTGCATCTACTCCTAATGATGTTAAGACATCTAAACTGTTTTGTCCATTTTCTTGTTCAAATAATTTATGTTCTAAAAAATGTGCTACTCCATTTGGTACATTTGTTATTTGCTCTTCTCCTGGCACTATAAAACTGCTTTCATTAGAACCATAATGTGTTCCCCATATCATATATTTTTTTTGAATTCCCTTTTTGGGAATTATCATTACTGTTAAACCATTTTCTAGTTTTTCTATATAGACCTTTTCCTTGACTTTTGAATTTTCTATAATTTGCACTTTACTTCCTCCCTTTTTTAACTAATTTTTAATTATCTAAAATATAATAAATTCTATATCTTAGCATCAGACATTTTTATAATTATGTAATAAAATATGAAAATTAGAAAAAAGCGAATGGAAAGTAATTTTCGCTAGAACTTCTTAATTGATTTTATGGAAAATGTTCGCGCTAGTCGTGAAAGGGTGCCATAAAATCAATTTAGAAGTTATGCTAAAATTAGCTTGACCGAAAGCTTTTGATAATTTTTATATTTTATTACATTTATAAAATATAAAATGTTCAAAAATAATTTTTATATTTTTAATAAAAACTAGTCCTTTAAAAAATAAATTGTATGAATTCCCACATTTTTTGCAATGTTTAGAATATCTTGTTTTGTTACTTTCTCAATACGTGTGATATAATCATCAATTGAAATTCTATTGTTTGTTAATTCTTGACCTAAATAATAGGTAATTTCTGTATCTTGTTCATCATCTATTGTTTTAATTGTTGCTATAATTCCTTTTTTGGCATTTTCAATGTCTTCTTCAGTAAATTCTCCATTTTTCATATCTTCAATTTGTTTTTTAATTAATTCTAATGCTTTTTCATAATTTCCTATTTCTATTCCACAATTAACAAAAATATTGTTTTTGTATCTGAAATAAGAAGAACTTGCAACATAAGCTAGATGTGCTTTTTCTCTGACATTTTGGAACATTTTAGAATTTGGACTTCCTCCTAAAATACTATTATATATTAAAGCATCATATTTAAAATCTTCATTATCAATAGATACATTTAAACCTACAATTAGTTTTCCTTGTGTTACTTCCATAGTTTCTGTTACAATGTTTTCTTTTTCAGGAAGTTCTTTGTTTAATTCTTTTGGCATTATAAAATCTGGCATTCTATCTTTTAATTTTGTAATATTTTCGTTTTCTCTTACTATTGATACTATATCATCATTTACTATCCCTGAAACAAAAATATCTATTTTGCAAGTATCTATTAGTTGTTTGTAGTATTCATATAAATTTTTTCCATCTATTTTCTGTAAATCTTCTACATATCCCATTTTGTATAATCCAAATGGCTCACCTTTGTACATTTCTTCTATACAACGGTCTAAACTATATCTTGCTTTGTTATCAATTTTTCCTTCAATTCTTTGCTTTATATTGCTTTTTTCTTGTTCTATATATTGCTCTTTAAAACTTTCATTTTCTGTATATGGATTAAATACGATTTCCAATAATTTTTGTATTGAATTTTTTAGCATATCTTCCCCATTTGTTGGTAGAAAAACATCATTTATGGTTTCTAAATAGAATTTTAGAACTTGATTATCTCCTGTTTTATCTAATCCACAATCAAAGCTTGCTCCATACATTTCTTCCATTTGTTTGCTGATTTCTTCTTGTGTTGGCATTGTTTTAGAACCTCTCCTTAAAGTGGCTGAAATCACAGCATTTTTGGTTACATTTTCTCTCGTTAATTTTGTTGTTAAAAATACAGCAATTAAATTTGTCTTAAATTTATCATTGTTTATTGTGTGTATTTTAATTCCTTTTTTTAATTCTGTTTGTCTATATTCCATTTTTCTTCTTCCTCCTTTGATTTATTATACTACAAAATCACTATAATATACATTTTAGATGATTTTGCTCCTTTCTTAAAACAACTATATATTTTATTAAATTTTTATAAAAAGAGCAAAAAGAAATGTCCCCAATTGCTCCTAATTAGACAAAAAAGTGATGTTTTGACTTTTTAAGCCAAATAAAACACCACTTTTGCATTTTAAAATTTTCTTTTTCTTGCTGCCTCTGATTTTTTCTTTCTTTTTACGCTTGGTTTTTCATAGTGCTCTCTTTTACGCACTTCTTGAAGTACTCCATTTCTTGCACATTGTCTTTTAAACCTTTTTAAGGCATCTTCTATATTACCATTATTAACTTTTATCTCTGACATTTTATATTCCCCTCCTTCCGGTCCATACATAATCTGTATGTGGGATAACCCTTTTAACGTTATTATTATACATGAAAGGATTACACTTGTCAATAGTTATGGTTTTTTAAGTTTCGACTTTTTGAAAAAATAAATTTAATATTTTGCATAAACGGGTAAA
>CATLUC010000102.1 GCA_950059165.1 uncultured Clostridium sp. | reverse complement strand
AAAATATATAAAATATTTCTTCAATTCTCGGCTGCCTTACAAATATTAAGAAATTCTAATCCTATAAAATGAGCCTCTTTCACGTTCAAAACTACCTAGGTAGTTTTGCCTTGAACATCCCTCATTTTATAGGCTAAGAATTCCTAAATATTTTCCAGTTGCATTCGAATTTTCACAAATATTTTATATATTTTCTTCCCTTATATTAAAATAAATCTTCCCTAAAAATCAAGATTTATAAAACTGTAAAGCGTCATATACACTGAAGTGGTATTGCGTTATTGTTTTCATCAAGTGGAAATATTTTCTCAACCATACAAATAACTCCACCTTCGCCAATTTGTTTTTCACCTTTATTTAGTATTTTAAAATTTTTAATCATATCCTTATTTGGATTTTTCGATTTCTTTATTTCGATTGGATAAACAGTATTATTCATTGTAATAATTAAATCAATTTCAATTTGATTGCTATCTCTATAAAAATTCAAATACAATCTAGGGTCTTTGTTAGCATTTACAAAAGACTTTACAATTTCCATCACTACATAATTTTCAAAAATATGTCCATTAATAGCACTTCTTTCTAATATTTTACTATCTGAATAACCAGCCAAATAACAAGCAAGTCCAGTATCAGTAAAGTATATTTTAGGAGTTTTAATTGCCCTTGTAGTAGGATTATTAGAATATGGTTGAAGCAAAAAAAGTAAGCCCGAAGTATGTAATAAACTAAGCCAATTTTTTGCAGTTTTATTATCAATTTGTGCATCTTTTGCTATATTATCATAGTTTAACTCTTGACCTGTTCTTGCAGCAAGAGCAGACATAAAAGTCAAAAACTTAGTTTCTTCTTTAATAGTGACCATATCTCTAATATCTCGTTCCAAATATGTTCTTAAATAGCTATTGTAAAACTTCTCGGTACTAATATCTCTATTTTGATATAATGCAGGAAAAGAACCTCTAAGAATGCTCTCGAAAACATCTAAAGTTTCTAATCTTTCATTATTTTGACGTTCAATACACCTAGATTTTGTAGGCAAGAAAAAATCTTGTTCCTTCCCAATAATTTCACTATATGACAAGCCATACATATCAATAATTCCAACTCTTCCAGCCAAGCTTTCACTGACATTTTGCATCATAGTAAACATCTGAGAACCAGTTAAATAATATAATCCATTACTATTTTGATTACTTTCAAGAGCTTCTCTTCTTGCTTTATCTACACTCATTTTTATATATGGCAATAATTCTGTTGCATATTGAATTTCATCTATAATCAAAGGAGTTTTATGATTTTCCAAAAATAAAGATGGGTCTTCTTTTGCATTTTTTCTCTCTAATGGGTCATCTAAACTTACATAATTTAGTTTGTTACTTGAAAGCTTTTCTAATATAGTTGTTTTCCCAACTTGTCTAGGACCACAAATCAAGATAACAGGAAAAGATTTACTATTTTCTATAATATCATTTTTTAATAACCTTTTTATATAATAATTCATAAACATCTCTCCTTTTATGCAAATATGGAATACAAATCCATTATTGCATAAAAAGTAATAAAAGTCAAGATAAATCAAAACATAAAAAATATTATCTTGAAATTAAACAAAATATATACTATAATAGCAACAGAAAAATAACTTTATTTAAATTTAGATAAAGTTTTAAAAAGTAACTAAAAAGTAAATAACATTACAATTTTAGTAACTTAAAAAACAAAGGTGTGACGAAAATGAATACAGTCATATTAAAATTCGGAGGAACCTCAGTAGCAGACAACATCAAACTAAACGTTGTTGCAGAAAAAATCATTAGTATAAAAAAAGAAGTAAAAAACGTAGCAGTAGTAGTATCAGCACAAGGAAAAACAACAAACCAGCTAATAAAAGAAGCACAAGAACTATCAGCAATACCAGAAGAAAGAGAAATGGACATGCTATTATCAACAGGGGAGCAAATAACAGCATCAAAACTAGCAATACTATTAAACAGAAAAGGCTATCGGAGCAGTATCTTTAACAGGATGGCAAGCAGGTATTAGAACCAACTCAGTACACACAAGTGCAAAAATAGAACAAATAGCAATAAACAGAATGGAAAAAGAACTAGAAAAAGGAAATATTATTGTAGTAGCAGGTTTCCAAGGAATTGACGAAAAAGAAGACATCACAACACTTGGAAGAGGGGGGTCAGACACAACAGCAGTAGCATTACAAGTAGCCTTAAAAGCAGATAAATGCTATATCTTTTCAGATGTAGATGGAATTTATTCAGCAGATCCAAATATGATTACTATTGCAAAACGATTAGACGAAATATCATTTGACGAAATGCAAGAAATATCAGATAGTGGAGCAAAGGTTTTGCATAACAGATGTATACAAATGGGAAAAAAATTTAATTGTAACATTGTTGCAAAATCAACATTTACAGACAAAGGACGGAACCAAAATTTGCGAAAAAATTGAAAATTCAGCAGTAAAAAGCATTGTAAAAAGTGAACAATTAGTAATTATTGAGATGAAAAAACAAACCCTAATAGAAGAAATAGAGATTTACAACATTTATAATAGTTTGCTGCAAAACAATGTAATTGTAGAAGCATTTGAAAAAGAAGAAAACAAAATACAATTCAGAATAAAAAAAGCAGAACAAAACAAAGTACAAGAACTACTAGATAGCCAATATCCAAGCTACATACTTAAACAAAAAGATTTAATAAAACTAAGCATTGTAGGTTATGGAATAACACAAGACAATATAATATTAAATGAAGTAATGGAAATATTGCAACAAGATAAAGTACAAGTAATGAATGTAAATTTAACACAATCAAAAATTGAGATGATAGTTAAACAAATAGAAAATAAAACAATAGAAGAATTACATGAAAAACTAATAAAATAGTATATAAAAGGGACAGGTCTTATGTGTATAACAAAAAACAGAAATAAAAATTAGAAAATAATAAACTAATAAAAAATCCGGCTCAATAAAGAGTTGGATTTCTATATTAAATATATTTTTTCATTAATTTTTCTACAATTTGTATTGCATTACTAGCAGCACCTTTACGAATATTATCAGAAACAACCCACAAATTTATACCAAATTTTACACTTTCGTCACGACGAACTCTACCAACAAAAACCTCGTCATGACCAGTAGCAGTAATAGCCATTGGATACAAATTTTTACTTAAATCATCTTGGACAATTAAATTAGGAAAATTCCTTAAAGTATCAAGCAAATCATCTATTTGGAAATCTTTTTCAAACTCCACATTAATCGACTCAGAATGAGAATTTTGAACAGGAACTCTAACAGTAGTAGCAGTTACCCTCAAATCTGGTCTATGCAATATTTTCCTAGTTTCATTAATCATTTTCATCTCTTCTTTTGAATAGCCATTTTCCATAAAAACATCAATATGTGGCAAGCAATTATTATAAATAGGAAATGGAAACTTTTTCAAAGGTTTGCTATTATCGATATTTTCCAAATCACATAATGCATCTTTTCCAGCACCTGAAACAGCTTGGTATGTAGAATAAACAACCCTTTTAATATGATATTTTTCATCTAATGCTTTTAAAGGAAGCATTGCTTGAATAGTTGAGCAATTAGGATTAGCAATAATGCCATGATGCAAAAAAGCATCTTCTATATTAACTTCAGGAACTACCAAAGGAACATCATCATGCATACGAAAATAACTACTATTATCAACAACAATGCAATTTTTTGAAGCAGCAATTGGAGCATATTTCTTAGAAATTTCTCCACCTGCTGAAAAAATAGCAAAATCGAAACCTCTATTAAAAGAAGTTTCGGTCAACTCTTCTACAACATAGCTATTTCCACAAATAGAAAAAACTTCACCAGCCGATTTTTTGCTTGCAAACAAACCGAAAACTTTCGACTGGCAAATTTTTCTCCTCAAATACTTGCATAGCAGCTCTTCCAACAAGACCAGTTGCACCAACAATAGCAACTTTGAACTTTTTCATAGCAAAGCCTCCCTCTATTTACTTGCAATTCACAATTATTTGTTTAAATTGTTAACTGTAGCATTTTCTCTTTGTCCAATTCCAATAAGTTTCTTGAAAGCCTTCAAAACACGAATAAACATGCTTTCCTTTTTTGTAATAACCTTAAGAGAAGTTTCAAATTGTCCACTTTCTATTAAATTATATTTAGCTTCTAACTCTTCCATTTTTGAAACATAATAATCATTAAAGAAAGTATAACCCTCTGTATAGCCAATATAATCTCTAAAAGTGTATAACTTTTTCCTAAAGTTCTCAACACCTTCTAAATCCACAATTCTATCAAAAGCATTATCAAAATAGCTAGAAATAATCAAATTTTGAGTCCTCATAAAAGTCAAAGTAACCTCACTTTTTAGCTCATCAATCTTCTTAATCATGCCATCAACTTTTCTATTCCTATCATCAATTTGAGCAATCTTATTATTAATCTTAATAATTTCCTCTTCATGATAAAGAATATCATCAACAGCATTTTGAATAGCCATATACACTTTAGGTGAAGAAACTTGAGAAAAAGCCAATTTAAATCTATCAGTGCTCTTCAAAGTACTCTCAAAAAGTGCATCCTCACCTGTAATATAAGCCAACTGATTAACCAAACAGCATTCCAAAGGATAATAAGAAGGGCTAGTTGTTTCAAAACTAATTCCAAAATACTTAACATACTCTTTAGGAATACCATTAATTTTAGAAGACATAAGTTGAACAGCAGCCTCATTCATACCTAAACCATAAACTTTAAATTCAGTATAATCACAAAGCCCCATCCTAATCAAATAATTCTTCTTATCCTTTACCTCTTGAAGATAATGAATACACTCATGAATAGCAAACTCCTCTAAATCTTCATCAGCAATATGTTCATTAAAATAAATAGCAGTATTTTTATAGAAATAATTAGCCTCAGCCATTCCCTCTGGCATCTTAGCCTTATACATATTTAATCTAGACAATCTAATAAATAAATCATTTTGATTAAATCCATATTCAGGGAAAGTATCACAAATTTTTTGAGAAATATTCCTTGCAATCGAATTAATCTTCAATGTATTTAATGTTTCTATAACTTCTATTCCATCTTTTTTTAATTCTGTTTCAACATTCATATACAAATCTCCTTAGTATAATCTACTAAAACAATTATACTACAAAAAGCCAAATAGTGTGTGTCAGTAATATTAAATGTTCTTTACAGTTTCGTGACATGTCGGATTGGGGACGTTTTTTTTGCGACATTTTTATGTAAATACAAACCATTTTAAGTTTCGACTTTTTGCAATAGCATAGATAGCCTTAAGTAGTAGGTGTTAAAATAAATGAAAGATTTTGTGCTATCAAACTTGTAGCTAGAAAATCT
>CATLUC010000101.1:2689-5463 GCA_950059165.1 uncultured Clostridium sp. | reverse complement strand
ATCTAAAAAATTTAATTTTATAGTTTTCAGTTTAAAAGTACATAATTTGAAGTAGTTAGTTAAGCAGTAACTGCTTCTTTTTTTATGCCAAACACATTTGTTATTACTTTTCCAACATCATTTACACTACTTGTATCTAAATGTGCATATAAGTTAGCAGTGGTATTATAATTTGAATGTCCTAGCCAAGCTTGAATTTCTTTCATATTTGCTCCGTTCTTTAGTAAAATACTTGCACAAGTATGTCTTAAATCGTGAAAACGAATAATCTTTAATTTTTTCTTTTTCAACAATTTTAAGAAAGTTTCTGTTACATAGTCTGGTCTAATAATATTGCCACCATCATCTACACATATATATTCTAAATAATCTTGATTGTAGCTATTTCCACATAGTTGTTTATTCTTTTCTTGTTTTTCTTTTAATTCAATCAAGAAAGATTTTACAATAGGCTCTAAAGGTAAAGTTCTTTTACTAGATTTTGTTTTTGTTTTATCTCTTATAATCAGTTTCCCATTTGATTGTGTAATAGTATGGTTAATTGTAATAGTCTCTTTTTCAAAATCAACAGCACTCCACTTCAACCCAATTACTTCACTTCGCCTAAAACCATAAAAGCAATCTATCATTACAGGAATTTCTAATTTTGTACCAAGAACTTCATTTAGTAATGTTTTAACTTCATCACTCGTATAGAATTTTGGTTTATATTCTTCAATTTTTGGTAAATCAACTTTATCAGCAGGATTAGATAAAATAATATCTGTTTTCATAGCATATTGTAATGCCTTTCTTATATTTGCATGATAATGCTTAACCGTATTTCCAGAAAGCCCCTCATCTAATAAATATTGATAAAATTCTTGAATGTGTTTTGGCTTAATATCTTGTAAAGTTATATTTTTTTTACTCTAATAATCTGCTAATCTTCCATTTACAACACCTTTGTAGCCATTATAAGTTGTTTCTTCAACACTTGCTTTTATCATTTTTAGCCATTTCTTCATATAGTCTATAAACAATATTTTTTCATCTTCAATATTATCGCTATTTATTTCTTCTTGAAATTGTAGTCTTATTTCTTCTAGTTTTGCTTGTGCTTGTTTTTTATTTCCTTTTACTGCTGGAATTTTAGTTGAAACCCATTTTGTTTTCCATTTGTTATCTTGCTTATAACTTAAAACTGCTTGATATATTTTATTTTTAATTTGTAAGCTACCTGTTACATCTATCATCTTTTACTCCTTCCTTTTCTATAACAGCTTAAATTTAACTTACTATTGATATTGTTTGTATAATACCATGTAATTACATTTAAGTCTAGTTAATTTGTGTAATAAAATAAGAGCCATTATCAAATAAATGACAATGGCTTAATTTTGATTTGTTAAATATGCTATAACATTTCTTTTTGGTATTTTATATTCTCTGCCAACTTTTAATGCAGGAATAGTTTTGTTTTTTACTAGCCTATAAGCTAGTGTAATGCCAATACCAAGCATTTCTTTTAATTGAACAACATTTACTAAATCTGGATATGAAGTAAACATTAGATCATAGTTTTCTTTAATAGTACCCATTTTGCTATTCCTCCTTCCTTAAAAATTAAAAAACGAAAAGGCTTATAATAAAATAAAGCCCCTTTCTAATTACATACTATAACATCTATATTTGTATTTTTGGGTTGGAATAGGAATGTTCATATTTATTGTTTTTGGAACATCACTACCAACTTTTATACCTTTGTTAAGTCTTAAATTTCCGTTTTTATCTCTGTGATAAATACTAGAATTATATTTTGCAAAAGCATAATCATTTATATTACTATTAGAATATGATAATTCTAATGAATCTTGATATAATAATGATTGTAGTTGTTCGTAAGAATTATCTTCTTTCTTCGGTCTATCATAACTTTTAAAATATTCTTTCATATAATCTTTTCGCTTAATAGCATTTTCATCTTTACGAGTTTGCTTTTCTTCTTTACATCTGCTATCTGCTTTTACTACTTTTGAAACATATTGTTTAGAAACTCCGACCATTGTTGCAATATCTTTTTGTTTAAGATGTTTATTATAGTATAAGTCTAAAATGTTCTCTTGATTTTCCAACCTTAAATACCTCCTTCCCAATGTGGTTGACTTTTTGTTTGCAAGATTTTGAACATAAAAAGCCTATTAGTTATTCCTTTGAATAACTAAATCAAATAAACTTTTGTTATCACTTGACAACTTTTGTTGACAGTAATATAATAATATTGTAAACACATTTGAAGTTATAAATTGATATTGTTATTGTATCATCGATAATTTTATTTGTCAACACATTTGAAAAATATTTTAATATTTTTTACTAAAAAGAAATTAGGGGGAATAATTATGAGAGAATTACCTCGTGCAAACATACATGAAGACTTCTACTTATGGTTTAACTTTGAAGAAAAAGAAGAATATTATTCAACACCATTATACTTATATAATGTAAATAGAGAAAGAATAAAGCCAGAAGAAGAAACTAGATTATGTTTGAAATTAGAAAAAGATATAACAAAAACAAAATTAAATAAGAAGAAACAAATTAGAAGACAGCCTTCTACTATATATGTTCATTATGTAGAGAGTATAGGTTCTATTTTAATAAACTTTTTAAATGCTGATTTTACAACTTATGAAACTGCTTATAATACTTTCTTTTTTGCTTATGGTTATGAATTAGTAAAAGATTATGTGCCATATTCATATATAAAAGATGAAGAAATAGATGATGTAGAA
>CATLUC010000101.1:0-2679 GCA_950059165.1 uncultured Clostridium sp. | reverse complement strand
AATGGCAAAATAATTTTAAAAGATGTGTAAATTTTGTTTATAATTTGAATGGAAATGAAGAATTAAAAGATGAAGAAGATAAACTAGCCAAATTTATTGCATATACAATAAAGGACAGTGATTTTTATACATATTCACAAGATATTGAGATTATAACTGATAATTACATAAACATACATAATAAATATCATAACGACACATTGAATAAATTAATAGAAGGAATAAAAAATAAAAATCAAAAATTAGAATTACACAATGTTTATACAAGCAAAAATCTAACAAGTATATGTTTTGCTGTATTAGACCAAATTGTAAGACACGAGAATTTACAAATTAAGACCTGTTTAAATTGTGGTAGATATTTTATACCAAATTATAGACAAAACGAAATATATTGTGATTTAGCAAATGTAGATCAAAGTCCAACTTGTAAAGAAAAAGGTGCAGGAGAACAATACAGAAAGAATTTAGAAAACAACAAAATACAAGCATTATATAGAAGAATTTATCAACAAAAATTTATGATAGCTTATAGAAACAAAGAAAGTAAAGTTATTCAAAAAGAATTTGAACAATGGAAAAAAGAAGCTAGAGATAAAATAAATAAAGTAAAAAAAGGTAAACTTACTGAAGATGAAGTTTATAATTGGCTAGCCGAAAATAAATAATTTATAAAATATTTAAAAATTTATTGTAAAATATTAGAAAATAAAGTATACTAGAAAAGTCCTTACATAAGGATAATCCCTGCAGAAGGGAGGTGTAAAAGGAATGACATCCTATGAGCTGATCTGGCGACTAATTGTTTTATTGCTTTTAAGTAATAATAACAATGAAAGCCAAGACACAAACAAAGAATAATCTTTGAGGGCGGCTGGGTACCGCTCTTTTCTTATGCCTAAAAACATAAAAAAAGAGATATGCGGGTACATATCTCGGTGCAAATCTCGTGACATCCTACGATTTGCTTAAGCTATTATTATTATAGCATCAATTATAGTATATGTCAAACGATTTTTTAAAATTCATTTTACATTCAATTTTTAGAATTTTTTTCTTATATCTTTTAATAAGTCATTAACATCTATTCCTAGAACATAAGCAATGCCAAATAATTCGTAATCTTTTACAGTTCTTTTATTATTTTCAATATCATATAAACTTTGCTTGTGAATACTAATACCCATTAACTCTAATTTTGCAGAAAGTTTTTCATAAGATAAATCTTTCTTAATTCTATATTCTTTTAGTAATCTTCCTATTACATTCATATTTCCATCAAATCTTGCAATCAATGACATATTTATTCCCACTTTCATTTTCTATATGTATTGATTTTAATATTTTTCTGTGTTATATTTATAAGTGTTAACACTTTTTGTATTTTTATACTTAATTACATTGAAAAAGGAGAAGTACAAGATGGAACAATTAAATAAAGAATTTTGTGTACCATATTATATATTTGAAGAAATTGTAGACTATGTTGAACTGACTGCAAAAGGCTATTCTAAATGTATGAAATGGGAAAATATAAAATCATTATTAAAATTAGCAGTTGTAAATAATAACTTAACAAAGGAACAAGCACAATTTATAGAGAAAGAATTTTGCAGAGAATATAAAGAAAATTTCTATAATAATTAGGCTTGCAATGCTTGAAAATTATGTAAAATTATTGTATAATATGGTTTATATAGGTAATATCTTAATTATTACTTATTTCCTTAATTCACTAATTGAGTAAGGAATACTTACTCCTTTAGTTTTATCATATATAACAAGTAAGCATCTAATTAAAAGGAGGAAAATCTATGAGTTTTTTTAAAAAAAAGTACAAGGTTAAGGGTTGGAATGGTGATACACATTCACTAACTGCCAAAGCACTCTATGAACGGGTGTTAGAAGACAGCAAATCTGATTACAATTGGATTGCGTCAGCTACAGAACTTGTCAGGGTATGCAATGACCCGTGCTTTCCAGAAATGTATTCAGTAGGTATTAAGTTAATCATCTTAAATTGCTTTGCAAATCTGGAAACAAAGAAAGAGTACCCCTCTCATAGAGAGTCGACAGATAATGAGGCTGTTTATTCTTGTTATCATTCTCTGCCTAGTACAGATGAAACAGTAATCAAAGTTAAATCAAAGTATTTGAAATCCGTTATAACTGCGATTACTATGTACACTCAGTCCGAAGTTCGTTTTCCGATTCATATAGGGGAAACTTACAGAAAAATGGTCGAAGAATGGAAAACGGCAAAGTTTGATGAATATGTTTCTGCTGACAGAATTGACTTTAAGCAGTTACAGGAAGATTTATATGACGATTTTGAGACAATGATTAAAACAGCTGAAAGAGATGGGGCTTTTGAAAAGGAAGATGAAGAGTATCATGAAGAGATGAGAAAGTTCTGGGCTTCAATTGATTTGAAAGATATTGATTTCTTTATGTAAGTAACTTTTAAGCAATTAAACTCAAAGGGGAGTGTTTGGAATTTCCAAGCACTCTCTTATAAGTTAATGTATTATCTTTCTAAATCCCATTCTTTTTCTATTTCTTCATGTTTAAGTTGTTCTTTTGGATCAATAAAAGTATGAGTTTCTTTTTCAAAATTTTTAATCAATTCTTTAGATTCGCCAATTCCAAATTTATGACAAATCCAAACTATAAATTTAT
>CATLUC010000100.1 GCA_950059165.1 uncultured Clostridium sp. | reverse complement strand
TTAAAAATTCTTTTTCTGACATATTGTATTCTTCACATAATTTATTAATTTCTTCTTTCGTAAAAAATCTACATGGTTCATTTTCAACTCTTTTCCTTATTTCTATGCTTTTTTGTTTTGCTATTGGATCTTTTATTGTTGCATTTACTTCATAATATTTAATATAATTCAAGTTAAAGCCTAAAATTTGTTCACAAAAGAAAGCTTCATTCATTTTACCACCATATTGTTTGTGAATTATTCTCAATTGATTATAATTTATACGTTTTCCTTCCATTTTTTTAAAAAATTCTCTTTTTTGTTTTATCTCTTCCTCTGAAATCTTTTCATTCTTAAGAATTCTTGCTTTTGAATTTTCCCTATATTTTATATTATTATAGTCAGTTTGTGATAATCCTAATATTATTCTTGCAAAATCTTGTTCATTTAAACTAGTATCATATTGATTATATACTTCTAAAAACTGAATATAATCAATAAAATCTTTTATATGTAAATTATTTTCTTCTAAAATTTTATCTTTTAATTGGTCATATTCAGTTTCGTCTATTTCTACATTTGTAAAAATTGTTGCTTTATCATCTTTATTTTCCTTTATTATATAATACATACTTTTTGACACTTGTAATATTAGTTCTGCAAAATCAATTTCTCTTAAATCTCCCCCATATTGTTTATCTATTTCGCAAAACTTTTTATAATCAATTTTTTGTCTTATTTTTAGTTTAGTTTCTTTTAATATTCTTTTTATTAAGTCCTCTATATATTCCTCTGATATAATTGTGGATGATAATATAATTGATCTAAAATCACTTCTTTCAGAAATTAAGTCATACGAAATATCTAAGACATCTTCTGAAAATTGTCTTTTAGACAGTCTTCCTCCATATTTTTCATACATTTCTATAAATTGTTCATGATTAATTATATCCTTTATGTGCAATCCATAATCCTTTACTATCTTTTGGGTTATTTTTTCCAACTCTTCTAAACTTAAGTACTCATTTTTTAATATAGTAGCATTTTGTCCACTTTTCATATTAGGAATTTGTGTTTCTAGAATGTCTAAAATCTTTATTGCAAATTGATTGATAGATAAAATGCCTCCATATTGTTTATGCAATCTTTCTAATTCCTCATAAGTTATTTTATCTTCACTATGTAGTTTTTTTTCTTTGATTATAATATCTCTTAAATATTTTATATTCTCTTTAGATAATTGTACTCTTTGAAAAATTCTAGTAGTAGTTCCTCTCGTAAAATATCCTAATGGTGTTCCAAAAACATCTTCTGATAGTTGCTTCTCTGTATATCTTTGTTTATACTTACTATATATTTGTTTAAAAGTTTCGTAATCAATAAGATCATCTATATGTAAATTGTATTCTTGCACAATTTCTTTTCTTATTAAATCTATTTCACTATCCTTTAACAGTTTTTCATTTTTAGTAAGTATTTTAGTAGTGGCTTCTTCCCCTTTATTTTTTAGTTTATTTAATGATGTTCTGTTGATTTCTAAAACTCTTTGTGCAAATTCTATTCGTCTTAACATCCCTCCATATTTTTGATATATTTCTTCAAATTGTTTAATAGTAATTTCATCATTTTCTTCTAAATGATATTCTTTTTTTATTTTTTCTCTTATTTCTAATATTTTTGAATTACTTACATTGGTTCTTGAAAATATCTTTACTTTTTTATTACTTTTTGTTTTTGATTTCAATATTGATAAAGTATGGCTATTTATTTCTAATATTTCTGAAGCAAACATTTTTAAGCCATATACTGTTTCTATACTATTATACAATTGTATTAATTGTTCATAATTGATTTCATCACAAATATGCAAATTGTGTTCCTTTATTAGTTTTTGTTTTATATTTTCTATGTATTCTTCATTTATTTTTTCCATAGTAAAAACTGGTGTAGTTTTTTGACTTTTTTTAATTAGCCCTCTCAAAGTTGAATATGGAATATCCAATACATATCTTGCAAATATTCTTTTTTCTAATCCTGCACCATATTCTTTATATAATTCTTTAAATTGATTAAGTGTAATACTATCTCCTAGATGTATATTTTTTTCTTGTTGTATCTTTTTTCTTATGTTTTGTATTTTATTTACAATGTCTTTTTCTCCTAAAATTAAAATCATAATTATACTCTCCTATAAATGAAACAAGAGGGACAGGTCTTATTGTCTCTCAGTTAAAACAGTACTTTTTCTGACCTATATTGTTTAATAATAACTTTTAGCACAATTCCAATGTAAAGTGCTGTTGATGCCAACATAAGTAAAATATTAGTATAATTTATTTCTCCACCTGCTACATCTATAAAAATAAGTGTATAATTCAAAAACGGCACAATAGACAAAATTTGTGTTGTCTTAATTCCAACCATAAAAGCAATCATACCTGGAAAGAAAGATATGAAATTTAATGGTGTTAAAGCACTTTGTGCCTCTTTAAATGTTTTAGATTTACTTGCAACTGAAATACATAATCCACTAATAAAGAATGAATAAGCAATAATTATTATGATGGCAATGCAAATGGTTTGTATATCATACATGATGTTTATTCCCTCGTAAATAGAGAACATGTCTTGTGCTACCACAAGTGAAACCACTGATAATAGTAAACTTAATGTTCCTGTTATAATAGAAGAAATTGATACTGCTAAAAATTTCCCTAAAATTATATCTTTGCTTTTTATTGGAAATGTTAATAATGTTTCTAATGTTCCCCTTTCTTTTTCCCCTGCTGTTGTGTCTGTTGATGGGTATGTAGCAGAAACCGTTATTGCCATTATGATAAATAAAAATGCATAGTTTTTAATATAATTAACAAAAAAATTGTCTTCATCTAATAAATTTTCTTCTAATGTGATTTTTTGTAATTTATCTGCTAAGTCAATATTTTTATATTGCTCATATACATCAAAATAAGCTTCTACCAAGTTTTTAGCATAAGTACTGTTTTCTGAGCTATTTGTATTTATTACATAAGTGTTATCATCCTTTTTTGTAATATAAAGATTAATTTCTTCATTGTCATACTTTTGTTTTAATTCTTCCTCTGTACCATTTATTATTTCTATATTAGCTTCTTTTGCTATATTTTTTTCTGCTTCTGTTACTTCATAGGCAAACCCTATTTTGTTATATTCGTTAATATCTTTGTTCATTTGTGTATCAAACAAAGCAGACATACCAATAACTAATAATGGTATAAAAATAGGAATTACTAGCATCATGGCTAATGATTTTTTGTCACGAAACATTTCTCTTAGTTCTTTTTTTAACATATTCCATAAATTATTCTTCTTCATCTAAAACACCCCCTATCATGGCAAAAAAAGCATCTCTTAAATTAGTAGTTTTAATTTCCTTTTTTATTTCTTCTGGTGTTCCTGTTTTAATTACTTCGCCCTTATTTATCATTATAACTTTATCACAGATATTTTCAGCTTCTTCCATATAATGTGTTGAATACAAAATTGTTTTGTTATTTTGCTTTTCTTGTTTGATAAAATCTAAAATAATTTGGCTTGAAATGATGTCAAGTCCTGTTGTTGCTTCATCTAATATATAATACTTAGGGTTATGAACCAAACACCTAGCAATATTTACTTTTTGTGTTTGCCCAGTTGATAAATTTGCAATTTTCTTGTGTAGAAAATTGTCCATTTTTAGTATTTTTGATAGTTCTTTGATTCTTTCTTCAGCTTTTTCGTTTGGAACTTGGTAAATTTCACTACACATTTTTAGTAATTCATATGTTGATAATGTATCATATAACTTTGTGTTTCCTGATAAATATGCTATTTGTTGTTTTATTTCTATTTCATCGTTTTTATAGTTTAAATTGTCAAATGTGACTGTCCCTTCTGTTGGCTCTAAAATTCCTGCTATCATTCTAAGTAATGTGGTTTTTCCTGCTCCATTTGGTCCGTAAAATTCCTATTATTTCGCCGTTCTTTTGCTTGCAAACTTATTCCTTTGTTGGCATAAAAGTCTTTGTCAAATTTCTTTTTTACATTTTTAACTTCTATCATTTTTTTGTTCCTTTCCAATTTTTTTCTTATTTTATCAAAAAAATTAGTAATTATCAATGTGTGATGAACAAATTATGTTAAAATTTGCCTAAATGTTCCCATTAAAAAATAGGATTTTGGGGCCGTCCCCAAATCCTACTCTAATAAAAAATCTATAACATTTCTACATTTTATTCCTTCTTCAGATGTTTCATTATATACTCTATCTAATGTTAGTATAGTTTTTTCATAATTATCATTTATACTTTTTAATGGGGCAAATTCTCTATTTCTTACACTCTCTTCTAATAAAGAAAGTGTTACTTGATAATATTTCTTTTCTTTAGAATTAGTTGCTATGAAGTCAACTTCAAGAGAATCATTTTTTCCTACATTAACAGTATATCCCCTATTTAATAATTCAAAAAAAACTATATTTTCTATAATATGCCCATAATCAGAATCTCTAAAACCTAATGTAGAATTACGTATTCCTATATCAACTATATAATATTTTTCTAGTGTTTTTAATAGTTCTTTTCCTTTTATATCATATCTAGGTGCTTTATATATTATATATGCATTTTCTAACATTTTTAAATAATTTAGTATTGTATTATGGGTAACCTTAGTTCCTTGGCTTGTTAAAAAATCAGCTATCTTTTTTGATGATATTAAACTACCTGTATTACACATCAAAAATTTTAATACTTTCTCTAATAAACCAGCATCTGTTAATTTATTTTTTTCTATGACATCTTTCATAAATACTGTATTATATATACCTTTTATTGCATCATCAAACAATTGATAGTCATTACTTAATTTTATTACTCCTGGCATTCCTCCATATTTCATATATTGATTGAATTTTTCGTCAATACTAATATTATTTTCGAAATTTGCAAATTTTAGAAACTCTTTAAATGATAATGGTAACATCTTAATTTCTATATATCTACCAGATAAATATGTTGATAATTCTGATGATAATAAGTATGCATTAGAACCTGTTATATATATATCACAATTAAAATCAACTGTTAAAGCATTAACACATTTTTCCCATTTTATAACTCTTTGTACTTCATCTAACAATATATATACTTTTTCTTTGCCTTTAATTTGTTTTTTTATTTCAGAATACATATCTTTATAGTCAACTATTTTGTCAAATTCAAAAGACTCAAAATTCATGTATATTACATTTGTTCTTGAGTTTTCTTCTTTTAGCTTATTCATAAATAGTTTTAATAAACTGGATTTTCCACATCTTCTTATTCCAGTTATTACTTTTATAAATTCTGTATCTTTGTACGATAACAATTTATTCATGTAATTTTCTCTATTTATCATAATTAATCTCATTCCTTCTAGGCACAAATTTGGTTGGAAAAGAATTAAATTTTGGCTAGGAAAACAAGTTTGAAATTTATGAGGCGT
>CATLUC010000099.1 GCA_950059165.1 uncultured Clostridium sp. | reverse complement strand
AATTTGAGTATTGGGAGAATTTGCAAGAAGAAGAAAAAGAAAAAACGATTATACCAGAATTTTCTAATAGAACATTAGAAAATAGTATTAAAAAATCAGAATATAATAATATTTTAAATCAAAAAAGAGCTGCTCTAGAGTCAAACTACCGAAGACCAGCTATAACAGTTAAAGATCAAAAACAAACAGGTAATTGTTGGGCTTTTTCTTTTAGTAGTGTTTTAGAAGGAACTGGAAAAGGAAGGGTATATTCACCATTTTATTTGAATTATATAGTATCTACAATATATAATAAAACAATAACAACAGGTGGGAATTTTAGACTTGCAATGGCAGCAAGTAGTAATGGAAAGTATCCTGTTTTAGAAACAAAAATGCCAATGGATACCATATATAATGAAACAACAAATTCTGCTAGTGATGATTATATGATTCCAATAGACAAGCTACCAGAAGGCGCACTAAATCAAACAATTGATGCTAGGATTACAAATGCAACTTATTTTCCTGGTATTTACAAGAAATATGATTCAAATGGAAATATGAATTATTTAGATGGAAATGGAAATAATTATACAACAGATAAGGTTCAAGCATTAAGAACAATTATAAAAAATCATATAAGAAATAAAGGACCCGTTTGTGCTGATTTTTATGAAGAATTAGAAAAATCGTATAATCCTAATACAGGAGCATATTGCTATAAAGGAGATTCAACATTAAGTAATCATGATATAACTATTGTTGGTTGGGATGACAATTATGCAATTTCTAATTTTAGTGAAACATATAGACCCAAAAATCCAGGAGCATATATCGCATTAAACTCACAAGGGGAGACAATAGGAAAAGATAATTATTTATATATTTCTTATGAAGATATGTTAATAGAAAATTCAATATATGGAATTGACAGTGTTGAAGAATATGTAAATAAAGATGAAATACCTTATGATACAATTTATCAATATGATGAATTAGGCTATTCATACTCAATAGGAGGAACTAATATAAGTAAATTGATGGCTGCTAATGTATTTTCAAGAGATGATTCTAAGATAGAATATATTAATGAGGTAGGACTTTTTATAGCAAATACAACAGGAATACAAGTCTATGTAAATGGTGAGAATGAAGATAAAACACAATTGAAACAAGTAGCAGTAGAAGTTGACAATATTGAACCAGGATATCATATTATAAAACTAGCAAACCCAGTAAAATTAACAGGCGATAAATTTGTAGTAGCAATAAAATATACAAACAAAGAAACATATGCAAAAATACCTGTAGAAGCCAATTTGAAAGATTCAGGAATTGTTAATATTTCAAATTTTTTAGATAAAGCTAAAGCAAATGAAGGAGAAAGTTTTATTTCATTAGATGAGGGAAAAAATTGGCAAGATGTAAATGGATTGAAAATTAGTGATACTATTACATTAAGAAATACAAATGTATGTATTAAAGCTTATACAACAACTTCAAATGAACCAACAATAATACCTGTAACAGGAATTAACTTAGATAAAACATCTACAGTACTTAAAGTAGGAGAGACACAAAACTTAATAGCTACTGTAATGCCAGAAAATGCAACAAATAAAAATATAATATGGACAACATCTAATGGAGAAGTTGTGACAATAGCTAATGGAGTTGTAACAGCTAAAGCAAAAGGAACTGCGACAATAAGAGTTACAACAGAAGATGGGGGTAAAGTGGCAACTTGTGATATTACAGTAGAAGAAAACGAAGAAGAGCCAGAAATTATTTATGTTACAGGAGTTGAATTAAATAAAACAAAAGTTAGAATAAAAGAAGGAGAAACAACTACATTAAAAGTTACAGTAAAGCCAGAAAATGCAACTAATAAAAACGTAACATGGAACAGTATAGATGAAGAAATAGCAACAGTAGAAAATGGAGTGGTAACAGGAAAAAAAGAGGGAAATACAACAATTACAGTTGAAACAGATGATGGAAACCATACAGCAACCTGTAATATTGAAGTGATAAAAGAAACATCAGAACCTACTAAAGTAGAAGTAACAGGAGTAACACTAAATAAAAACACATTAACCTTAGAAGTTGGAGACAAAGGTAATTTAGTAGCCACAATAGAACCAAAAGAAGCAACACAAAAACAAGTAAAATGGGAAAGCTTAAACGAAAAAGTTGCAACAATATCAGAAACAGGAATTATAAAAGCAATAAGTGAAGGAAAAGCCACAATTAGAGTAATAACAATAGACGGTAATTTTGTAGCAACATGCGAACTTACAGTTACCAAAAAGAAAAACACAGCAGATGACATATATAAAGACGATGAAAATAACACTAATAATGAAAACAATTCAAACACAAACACAAATACAAACAAAAACACAATAAACAAAGATAATACATTAGCTCAAAATAAAATTCCTTATGCAGGAAATGATACAATACTTATAGTTGGAATTGTAATAGGAATTATTATAATGGCAGTTGTATTCATAAAAGTTAGAGCACTTAGAGATGTAAAATAGAAAGAAAATTAGAAAGGTAAAGGAGGATAAAAATGGAAGAACAAGTAAAAACAATAACAAAAAAAAGACTATCACCAGAATCAACAATATTATTAACAATAGGAGCAACAGCACTAGGAGTTATCATATATAGAATTATATATTTTATAGCAACAGGAAATTAATAGGATTTGGGTAGGATTTGGGGACGCCCCAAAATCCTACGAAAATATTTAAACAATACTAGACAATAAAAAAAATATGTGCTAATATATATTAGTACATATTTTTAAATAAGCCGATGTGGCGGAATTGGTAGACGCACTGGATTCAAAATCCAGCGAGAAATCATGTGGGTTCGAGTCCCACCATCGGTACCAGTTTGGGTGTTCTTATAGGATTTAACGTCTTATAAGAACACTTTTTAGCGAGTTACGGAGAAAATTGATATGAATATTATATATAAATAAAAAACGATAAATTACATTTGACAAAAATAAAAAAAGATGTTACTATATAAATACAATAAACAAATTGTCTTGAATTCGGAAGATGTCATTTGTTTTGAGTATGTGTACCGTAAACAATGCACATACTATTTTTTTGTCTAAAAATAAACAGGATAGCTCCGTAAAAACTACCCTGTTCTTGACATTATGTATTACTACATTTGTCTTTGGTCTTGTCCTGTTGTTCCTTTGCTTTCATAGTTTCTTCTTTTTCTTTCAGAAGCATCTCTACTAATCGCAAAATCAATTCGGAATTTGTCATTTGTTTCTTCCCCCTTTCCGTTTTTAAGTAAAAAACTACCTTCTGACAGAGAAAGGTTGATATTATATTACAACATATATTTTTATAATACAAGCGAACAAAACAAATTTTTGAAAAACAATGTAAATATGCTTTTTGGTGTGCTGTGTAATTGCTGACTTTTAAACATTTCGTGAAAGTTTCTGTAAGAACACTCGCACCAGCAAAATTTACAAATTCTTAAAAAATAATTAAATTGCAAAAAAAACATTGCATAAATTTAACATTAATAGTATAATAAGAAAGGTAGCATAATAAATATATACAAACGAAATAAAAAAAGAGAGGTAAAAAAATGGATTATTTATATATACTAAGAGAAGCTCTTGTATGGACAATAACTATATTTTGGTTATACCAAATAATGGTAAGTTTATGCTCATTAGTAAAAATAAAAGACAAACCGTTAAAAGTAAATAAAGACCACAAATTCATGGCAATAATACCAGCACATAATGAAGAAGCTGTTGTAGGCAATTTAGTAGAAAGTCTAAAAAAACAAAATTACAACAAAGAACTATATGATATTTATGTAATTGCTGATAACTGTACAGATAACACAGCAAAAGTTGCAAAAGAAGCAGGAGCAATTGTATATGAGAGATTTAATAATACACAAAAAACAAAAGGATATGCATTAGACTGGTTTTTACAACAAAAAATCGAAGAAAATGCTGAATATGATGCATTCTTTGTATTTGATGCAGACAATATTGTAGATGCTAACTTTATCAAAAACATGAACAAAAAACTATGTCAAGGAGAAGACGTCGTACAAGGATATAGAGACATAAAAAACCCAACAGACAGTTGGATAACAGCTGGTTACGCAATATTTTACTGGACAATGCATAGATTTTATCATTTAGCTAGATACAACTTAGGTTTATCACCATTATTAAATGGTACAGGGTTTATGGTAAGATTTGATGTAATAAAACCAGAAGGTGGCTTAAAAACAGTAACATTAACAGAAGATATTGAATTTTCATTAAAAAGAATAATAAAAGGAAAAAGACTAGGTTGGTCAACAGATGCAATTGTATATGATGAACAACCAGTTGGATTTAAACAAAGTTGGTCACAAAGAAGTAGATGGACAGTTGGGCATATGCAATGTATTAAAGAATATACTAAACAACTAGCAGTAGCTGCAAAAGAAAATAAAACAATGATGAACTTTGATGGTTTTCTATATATTATAGGAAGTATCCCTATGTTCATTATTACACTTGTATTATTAGCAACAAATTTCTTAATGTATGCAGGAAATGGAATGACACAAGCAGAATTAATAATCAATATATTAAGATATTTAGTTCCAACATTTTTATTACCAATTGGAACAGCTACAATAGTTATGTTATTAGACAGAAGACCAATTAAGCCAATGCTAAAAGGCTTAGCATGTTATCCATTATTTATGGGTTCATGGCTATTAATCAATTTTAAATGTCTATTTAAAAGAGAAACCACATGGGAAAAAATCGACCATGTTAGAGACATCAAAATCGGAGATGCTAGAAATTCAGAAGCAACAGTAGAAGTTTTAGAAAAAGTATAAAAAATTATGAAAAAAAACAAAAAAAGCTTGCATTTATACCAAATATTGGGTATAATATGGTAAGTAACATTAAATGTAGCAAGAGAGTGGGAACAAATCCCACTCTTAATTATTGAAAGTTAATAAAGGAGGAAGATTTGGCAAGTATAGAAGAAAGAGTCGAAACTCTAGTAAAACCAACTATTGAAAATCTAGGGTATGAGCTTTATGATGTAGAATATAGCAAAGAAGGAAAAAACTTTTTTTTAAGAATTTTTATTGATAACCCAAAAGGCATAGATTTAAATGACTGTGAAAAAGTAAATAATGCTATAAATGAAATATTAGATGAAGCAGACTATATTAAAGAACAATACTTTTTAGAAGTATCATCAACAGGAATTGAAAAGATACTTAGAAAAGATAAACATTTAGAAAAAAACATAGGAAAAGAAATTGAAATAAAACTATTTAAAAAAGATGAAAATGGAAAAAAACAATATCAAGGGATTTTGCAAGAATTTAACCAAGATGAAATAATTATTAAAAACCAAACAGAAAGTGAAGTTGGGGAAGTAAAAATAGAACGTAAAAATGTAGCACTAGTTAAAACCATTTTTCACTGGTAGGTAATTAAGAAATAATTGCCATTTGGCGTTGTTGTTCTTCATTTGAAATCAAATCAACGTGCAAAAGCACGCCTCATTGATTTCAAACTTGAACGC
>CATLUC010000098.1 GCA_950059165.1 uncultured Clostridium sp. | reverse complement strand
CTTATTCAATTTTTATTTATTTTGTTTCACATCAATTGTAACACTACATTTTTTAAAGATATTATAAAATATTTTTGAGGTGGCTAAAATGTATAGAATAAGAGATTTAAGAGAAGATAACAACAAGAGTCAAAAACAGATTGCTACATTGCTAGGCATACAACAAAATAGCTATTCACAAATAGAAAATGGAATAAATAACTTACAAATTGACCATTTAATAAAATTAGCTAATTATTATAATACTTCAACAGATTATATACTTGGTTTGACAAATGAATTTAAACCATATCCACCAAAGCACTAAAAACAATGAGAATTCCAATAAGAATAATATTGTGTTCTTATTAGAATTCCCACTCTTCGTGTTTTTTTATTATTTAAATTTATAATTCTCGTCTTCCCTCTAATGCTTTAGTTAATGTTATTTCATCTGTATATTCCAAATCCCCACCAACTGGAATTCCATGAGCAATTCTAGTTACTATAATTCCTAATGGTTTTATCAATTTAGACAAATACATAGCAGTTGCTTCTCCCTCTACTCTAGGGTTTGTAGCAAGTATGACCTCTTTTACTTGTCCATTCATAAGCCTTGCTAAAAGCTCTTTAATTTTAATATCATCAGGACCAATTCCATTCATTGGGGAAATCGAACCATGTAAAACATGGTAAACTCCTTTGAACTCATGTGTTTTTTCCATTGCTATAATGTCCCTTACATCTTCTACAACACATATAATTGCATTATCTCTTTTAGGATTTCCACAAATATTGCATGGGTCTGTATCTGAAATGTTAAAACATTTGCTACAATACTTTAAATTTTTCTTAGCATTTACAATAGAAGAAATAAATTCATTTGTTTCTTCCTCTGAACTGTTTAAAATATAAAAAGCAAGCCTCGCAGCAGTTTTATGCCCGATGCTTGGTAACCTTTCAAAACTTTCTATTAATTTTTCTATTGATGGTGAATATAATGACATTTTACTTCCTTCCCTTACATAAGTCCTGGTATATTGAATTTTCCAAGTTGTGCTGCTTGTTCACTATCTACTTTTCTTAATGCTTCATTTACACAAGTTAATATTAAATCCTCTAGCATTTCTACATCTTCTGGGTCTACAACATCTGGCTTAATTTTTATTTCTTTTATAGCTTTTTCTCCAGAAACTTTTACAGTTATAGCTCCACCACCTGCTGATGCTTCAAATTCTTTACTTGCTAGCTCTGCTTGTGATTTCTCCATATCTGCTTGCATTTTTTTGGCTTCTTTCATCAAATTATTGATATTCATGCCTCCAAATCCTCCCATTCCTCCTGGGAAACCTCCTCTTTTACTCATTTTTCATTCTCCTTTCCCTTGATATATTTTATCATTCTATTATGTTAAATGGTATATCTGACTGGTTAGCAAATTGTTGCAAATTTTCTTCATTTGTTAGTTTTGGCTGATTATTACTTTGTGCTAAATATTTTATTTGCATTTCTTTGCCACAAGCCATAGATACTAAATTTGTAATTTCCCTTATGTTTTCTTGTTTTTCTAATACTGCCTTTCCAAAAGGCGTCATTCCATTTGGGAATTCAATTCCAACTACCATATCATTTAATTCTTTTGCTACTGTTCCTATTAAATTTGTGTATAAAACTATTTTACCATTTTGTTTTAAATCATTTATTATTTCAGGCCAATACTGGGCTGGATTACTAGAATATTTTTTCTTAGTTGCTGTTGTTCTAACATTTTTATTTGAAGTCACAGTAGTACCCATATTATTATTTATAGGAGCATTAAAAGTCCCCTTTGTATTTAGTGTTACATTATTAGAATTTGGTGCTAAATTAGTATTATTTATAAAGGTTTGTTTTATATTTCCTGATTTTATGTATTCTTCTAGGCTTCCTACTCTTTTTTCTATTTCTTCACCTATTTTTTTTTTCTCATTACACAATTTTATTATGCCTGCTTGAAATACTATTGTTTTTTGCGTTGACCATTTTATGTCACTTTCTAATTCTGATAATTTATAAATTAAATCTACTAATTTATCTTTATTTGACATTTCTGAAATTGCTTTTATTTGGCTTTGTTCTTCTTCATTGTATAATTCTAACTGTTTTGTTGCTTGATATATCAATATGTCTTTTACATATTTTATCATTTCCCAAATAAGATTACCTATGTCTTTTCCTTCTTTTAAAACATTTTCTACATTTTCTAATGCTTTATTTACATCATATTCTAAAATTGCTTGTATAATGCCATTTACTAAAGTAACTTTGGGAATTCCTATTAAATCTTTTATTTTATTTTCATCAATTTTATTTTCTCCGTCTTGAATACATCTTTCTAGAATTGACAAACTGTCCCTCATTGCTCCTTCAGATAAACTTGCAATGATTGCTAAAGCCCCTTTTGTTGCTTCTATATTGCTTTCTTTACACACAATTTCTAACCTTTTAATTATGTCATCATTTGAAATTCTTTTAAAGTCGAACCTTTGACATCTTGATAGTATTGTTGCTGGCAATTTTTGTGGTTCTGTTGTCGCTAAAATGAATTTTACGTGTTTTGGTGGCTCTTCAAGTGTTTTTAATAAAGCATTAAAAGCACCAGTTGATAACATATGTACCTCATCTATGATATAAACTCTGTATTTTGCTTTAGTTGGTAAAAAATTTACCTCTTCACGAATGCTTCTTATATCTTCTACACTGTTGTTTGATGCTGCGTCCATTTCTACAATGTCTGTTAAAGCCCCTGAAAGAGCACTTTTGCATATTTCACATTCATTACATGGTTCTCCATCTTTTGGGTTTAGACAATTTATAGCTCTTGCTAAAATTTTTGCTGCTGATGTTTTTCCTGTTCCTCTTCCACCATTGAAAAGATATGCATGACCTACTCTTTGTGCCATAATTTGGTTTTTTAGTGTTTTTATAATTGCTTCTTGTCCAACCATTTCGGAAAATGTTTGAGGCCTAAATTTCCTATATAGTGCTGTATATCCCATATTATCACATCCTATGTGCTAGTTTTAAGTTGGTATTTGCTTAAATATTCTTGGTATTTAGTATGCGTTTTTCTTTAATTACCAACTTTTAAAGCTTAATCTCTCTATGGAAAGATTCCACATAAAGATTTCTACTTATTGCTGCTTCCTTCCGGACCTGACAAGATTCATAGGTCTTTATTGGATTCTCTCCATACAAAGATTAAGCTTTTAAGCTTTAAACGTATTATATAATGAATTTTTAATTTAATCAAGTATTTTATGACATTTTTTATTAGTTATAAGATTATAAGTTACAATTCACAGTTCCTCTTAAATAAAAGGCTGTAATATTGCTGTAATCAAAACTTAACACAAAAAAACTAATTTATATCTATAAAAAGAAAAACCTAATAAATAAAGTATGTATAGAAATGGCTAGGATATAATATGCATACTTTATTTTCTTTTTTCTTCATTTTCAATTACAATTTAGTTTAAATAAGTTTATACTGTATTTATGAGATGTAATATTTCTGTAAAACTATTGAAACGTGCAATTTGTTGACTTTTGATATATAATAAGAACATAAAAATAATTGTTAAAGGTTGGTAAAAATGATTAAAATAAAAAATAGTTTTTATAAAGATTATGAAGATTTGTTAATAAAAAATGACAAATTATCAGAAGAAATCAGACAATTAAAATATTCTCAAAGGCTTGCAGAAAGTCAAATACAAACTTTCATTGAGAATGAACAAAAAGCAAAAGAAGATAAAAGACAATTAGAAAATACAATAAAAGAACAAGAATATGAAATAGCTAGATTAAAGGCATTATTAAACATAGATAGAACAAATCATGGAATACCAACATCAATGACACCAATACATAAAAAGAAAGTAATACCAAACACAAGAGAAAAAAGTAATAAAGCCAAATGGGGTCAAATTGGACATAAAAAGCATAAACTAGAAAAATTTAAAGATGAAGAAATAAATGAGATAATAGAACATGGTGTAGAGAAATGTCCATGTTGCAATAGTATTGAAATAAAGAAAACAGGAGAAATAAAAGAAAAAGATGAACTAGACTACAAAATAGTTGTAGTAAAAAGACGCCACCAATTTATAGAATATGAATGTAAAGAATGTGGAAAAAAATTTCATGAAGATATACCAAATAATTTAAAAGAAGAAAATCAATATGGACCAGAAGTACAAGCATTGGAATTAACACTTATGAATGAAGCAAATGTAACAATGAATAAAGCACAAAAAGTAACATATGGGCTAACAAATGGAGAAATAGAGCTAAGTGAAGGATATATAGCAAAATTACAAGAAAAGCCTCAAAAAGATTAGAAGGCTTTATTAAAGAAATAAAAAAGGAAATAGTCAAGCAACAATTATTGCATTGGGACGATACAGTAATAATGATAAACACGAAAAGGAGTTGTCTAAGATTTTATGGAACAGAGAAATTAGCATTATACACAGCACATAGCCATAAAAACAAAGAAGGACTAGATGAAGATGGAGTATTAAGTGCATTATCAGAAAAAACAGTAGTAGAACATGACCATAATAAAATAAATTATAATGATGAATATATATTTAAAAATGCTGAATGTAATAGGCATTTAATAAGTGACCTCAAAAAAGTAATAGATAACTTAAATCATGTATGGGCGAAGAAACTAATAGAACTGCTAACGAAAACGAATAATAAAAGCATATAAAGAGAATGAAGAAGAGAAACAAAAATACTATGTATCAGAGGAATCCACATTGATACTTTGAATATTAGATTACAAAAATGAATATTTCTTATGGGTATATGATTTTGACATACCATTCACAAATAATCTAAGCGAAAGAAGTCTAAGAGGAGCAAAATCAAAGATGAAGTCAGCAGGGCAATTCTGGAGCGAAGAAAGTGCAAAATGGTATGCAACAATAAAAACATACATTGAAACATGTAATCGAAATAATGTTAATGTTTATAATGCATTACTGAGATTAAGTGTTGGAAAACCATATACTTTAAAACAAATTTTAGAAAATAAAGTTGATTAAAAAATATCCTAATTAGAGAGATGAAAGTATTCCCTCTAATTAGGGTGTTTTTTATTTGGGCTGTGAATTGTAACAATGTTGGAAAAAAATTACATTTTTTTTGTAATATCTATTGATTTGGAAAAAAATATATGATAATATGTAGCTATAGAAAATTTTATAAATATAATGAAAGGGGAAAGAACAATGAATAAAAAAATATTAAAAAAACTACTAATTACATTATTGCTTACCTTAATGTTTTCAACATTATCTATTACTTCAAATGTTAATGCTATGAATACTATATCAAATAAAAAGCAAAAAATAACAAAAGATATGACTTTTAATAGTGTAGGGGCAGAAGAATCTATTATTGAAGACCAAGAGATAATGGAATATGATGCATCTACAGGAATAACAAAAAAAGTGGATATGAAACAATTAAAAAAGTCTGTAACTAGTAAAAATATTAGAAATGGAGAGCTTTCTGATAGGATAGAACCATATGACCCTTTGGCTAATACAATTTCAAATAAAAATATTTCTCCTCGTGCTGTATATAACCCAGTTACAAATATATCAACATTTCCATATAGAGCTATATGTCGCATAAAAGCAGATGTTTATGGTAAAGAACTTGTTGCTTCTGGTTATATGGCTAGTGCTAAAGTTCTTGTAACTGCTGCACATTGTGTGATGAATGTTGATGATAAAGATAATTTTTTTACAGAATGGGTTGCTTATCCTGGAT
>CATLUC010000097.1 GCA_950059165.1 uncultured Clostridium sp. | reverse complement strand
GACTTAAATGTAGGGGACAAGCTAGCAGAAGACAAAATCAAAGACATAAATGAAGCATACAAAATATTATCTGTTCCAGCCTCCAAAAGAAAGTATGATAGAACATGGAATGCTCGTTATGGAAAAGCACAAAAAGCATTTTCTAGAAAAGGAGAAAGAGCAATATTTACAATGTTTTTAGGAAATGTAGAACAAGAAGCAAAAAATGTTTATCATAAAACAGCAATAAAGGGTGAAAATATCGAAACGCAAATAAATGTTGGAATTCAAGAAGCTTTTTATGGTGCAGAAAAAATGATAGCATTAAGAACAGTAGATGGAAAAGTAAAAAACATTTCAGTTACAATACCACAAGGCATTCAAAATGGAGAAAAGATTCGTCTAATTGGACAAGGCAAATCAAGTGAAGATGGTGGAAAAAACGGGGATTTAATAATAAAAATTAATATAGAAGATAGCAAGTCATTTAAATTAAAAGGAAATGACATATATACAGACTTACTATTAACACCATGGGAAGCAGCTTTAGGTGCAAAAGCTAACGTAATATCCATTGATGATGAAACTAATATATATATACCACAAGGTATTCAAACTGGCGAAAGAATAAAAATTCCAAACAAAGGTTATAAAGATACAAATGGCATCAGAGGGGACTTAATTGCAGAAATTAAGGTTGTTGTACCAAAGCAACTAACAAAACAAGAAAAAGCAATGTTTGAGAAATTAAATGAAATATCAAATTTTAATCCTAGAAATGGAAAAATATCATAATCATAATTTGAATAAAACACAATTTAGGGAAATAAAAAATATATAAACTTTTAAAGTACTTAAAATACTTAAAAATATTATGATTTTATGTTGACAAATTGAGCAAAATTCGCTATAATTAATTATAGTGTTGTAACAAAAGACGAACTATGGATTAGAATCATAGAAAAGAGAGGTAGAAAATGGAAGAATGGGAAGGAAAAAATTTTAGTATTACAGACCCTCAAGGGGTTAATACCGTAGTTTATCAAATTAACAGAACACGGAAAGGAATTTCAAAAAGATGCTCCACCATATACACTAGAAAGACTAGATTATATGGAAGAATTACGTGGAGAAATGAAAAGAAAAACCTTTTTTGTAGACCACCCATCTGAAGATGAGGATCACTTAGTTATTTTGTCTTTTGGACAAGAAAAGGTAGTAGTAAATATGGCTATATTAGAAGGCGAGCAGGTAAGAATCTGTAAAAAGCCAGTACCTATGAAATTTGATAACTTATACCAAGAGCAAGAATTCGAGGTAAAAGATTTTCAATACACGCCAAATTTAAAGAGACCAATTTGTATTATAGACCCAGAAACTACAGAAGAAATAAAGCCTGTGCTTTATTTTGATGAAAAAACAAATGAAGTAAAAGGAAAATGTAAGTTAAAACCATACAAATCTTATTTTGCCTTTGAAATCAGGGACAAAAAAGAGAATGGAGGAGGATTGTAAGAATGAATAAAGATTATGATGAATATATTGTTATGGGGGAATGCAAACCAACTGAAAAAAATAACATAAAAATACCACCAGAAACAGCAAAAGATACATCAAAAGAAGGATTATACATAAGTGTTGCAAATAAAAGCAATATGGTTATTGTAGCACAAAGCAATAGATGTAGAGGAAAAGAAAAATATGGAAAAGTTAGTAATAGAATACTAAGAGATGGAAGAGACATCAAGGCAGGTAAAAATGGTAACATACAAGAACAAGACGAAAGATAAAAGACAAAAGAGTAGGTGATTTCATGAATTATAAAATTGAAGGAGCAATAAAAAGAAATAGAAAAAACTTCATAATATTTGCAATACTATGGGTATTTATAGCCATAGTATTTGTTTCGCCTATTGCACATAGTTCCTATATAGCAAGTCAAGAAGGAAGAATGGACTTACAAGTGTTTATAGAAACATTTGGTGGGGCTTTAGGGCATCCATTACAAACATTTGGAACAGTATTTTCAGAAGGAGCAACAAGCAACTATTTTTCAACATTATTAGTAACAACAATAATATACTCTGTATTCTTTTTTATAGGATTTGTAAGGTCAGCACCTAAAAACGAATTTACAGATATTGAGCATGGTTCTAGTGACTGGAGTCAAAGAGGGGAACAATATCAAATATTAAATAGGAACAAAGGAATAATATTAGCAGAAGACAACTATTTGCCAGTAGACAAACGAGGAAATGTAAACGTCTTAGTAGTAGGACGGTTCAGGTTCTGGTAAATCTGCATCATATTCTATACCAAATGCATTCCAATGTTTAGGGTCATATGTATTTACAGACCCCAAAGGTGAACTTTATGATAGAACAGCAGGATATTTGAAAGAACAAGGTTATGAAATAAAAGTATTAAACTTAGTAAGACCACAATATAGTGATGGATATAATCCATTAATGCACATAGCATCAGAACTAGATGTTGACGTAATTGCAAACACAGTTGTAAAAGGACAAAAATCAGATGGCAGTACATCTGACCCATATTGGGACGATATGGCAGAAATGTTATTAAAAGCATTGATATATTACCTAATTGCAACTAGACCAGAAGAAGAACAAAACTTAGCGAGTTGTGCAGAACTTGTAAGAGCAGCAAACAACAATGGTGGAAGCAACTTACTTACAGAACTAATAAGCCAATTACCTTATGACCATCCAGCTAGAATGTACTATAAATCTATTGAAATAGCACCAGAAAAAACTTATGGTTCAATATTAAGTTCATTGCAATCAAAACTTGGAAAATTTGACTCAAAAGAAATTGCAGAACTTACATCAACAGACACAATAGACTTTGAAGAAATAGGAAACAAAAAAACAGCTGTATATGTTATATCATCAGACACACACACAGCATATGACTTCTTATTAACAATATTTTTCTCACAAATGATACAACAATTATATGATTATGCAGACCAAAATGGTGGACAATTAAAAGAGCAAACATTCTTTATTTTAGACGAGTTTGCCAATATAGGAAAAATACCTGACTTTGACAAAAAAATATCAACATCAAGAAGTAGAAAAATATCATTTAGTGTAATCTTACAAAACATAGACCAATTAGAAGCAGTATACGAAAAATCATATGAAACAATAATGGGAAACTGTGATACACACGTATTCTTGGGAAGTAATTCATATAAAACAGTAGAATATTTCTCAAAAGCATTAGGAGAAAAAACAATAGAAAGAGACAGTGTATCAATTAACCGTGATAGGCAAAACTGGAAAACAGGAAAATCAGTATCAGACCAAGTAATGGCAAGAGCATTAATGACACCAGATGAACTTCGTAGAATGGACAATGATGACTGTATTATTTACGAAAAAGGAATAAAACCAGTAAAGGCAAAAAAATTCTATTACTTCAAACACCCAATGGCAAAGAAAATGGCAGTAGTAGAAATAAGCCATAATGACATAGGCAAAAAGGATAGAGGAGTATGGAGAAAATACAATCCATATAACCCATATGTAGAAGAAAAAGACAAAAGCAAACAAGTAACAGACCTAAAAGTAGAATCTTTAGACGACTTATTTGATGACGAACCACTAGGGAAACCTAAAGAAGAAAAGGCAAGTACTACTACTCTAGATAAACTAGAAACTAATACTAGCAGTAGCACTACAAATAATGCTACAAACGATTTATTAAAAGACAAACTAGGAATAGGAATAGAAAATCAAGATTTAAAACAAGAGTCAAAAAAAGAAAGTGCAGTAGAAACACCACTTCAAGACCTAGAGCTATTTGATGAGGATGCACCAATATTACCACAAGACGATGACGACATATATGATTTACAAAAAGAACTAGAGGCCAAATTCGACGAACTATTTGGCCCAATAGATTAGGAGCAATTGGGGACGTTTCCATGTGACATTGGGGACGTTTCTTTTTTCACATTTTTGTGAAATTGGGGACACATCTTTGAAATGTGGTTACTACCGAAAATATTTTCGTAAAAACTATTGCAAAAACAAAAGAAATATAGTAAAATAGTTGCATAAATTTAAAAATTATAGAAAGAACGTGGTAAACATGAAATTTATACATATAGCAGATATGCACTTTGACAGTCCATTTATAAAACTTTCAGACAAAGACATATTAGGCGACTTAAGAAGGCTAGAACAAAGAAAAGCATTCAAAAAAGTAATTGAATATATAAAACAAAACAATATAGAATATTTATTTATTTCAGGAGATTTATATGAGCAAAAATATGTTAAATTATCAACAATTCAATACATCAATAATTTATTCCAAGAGATACCAAACACAAAAATATACATTACTCCAGGAAACCATGACCCAAATATTAAAAATTCATATTACCAAAAATTTAATTGGAGTAAAAATGTAAAAAAATTTTCTAGCAAATTTGAAAAGGTAGAAAATGATGAGGTAGACATATATGGATATGGATTTGACGATTTTTATTGTACAAATTGTGGTATTGAAAATTTACAAATAGAAAACCAAGACAAAATCAATATATTAGTACTTCACGCAACATTAGATGGTGCTTCTATAGAAGAAAAGCAATACAACTCTATTGCAACAAAAATATTACAAGAAAAGCAATTTGACTATATCGCATTAGGACATATTCACAAAAAGGACTATCAAACAAATATAGTATATCCAGGTTCTACAGTTTCCTTAGGGTTTGATGAATTAGGAGAACATGGCATGATAGTAGGAGATTTACAAAAAGGAAGTTTAAAAACAGAATTTATACCATTAGATAATGAACAATTTAAAGAAATAGAATTAGATATAACTAAAGTTTTATCTAAAGAAGAATTAATTGAAGAAATAAATAATTTAGAAATACAAAAAAATGAATATGTAAAAATAATACTGACTGGTAACAGAAATTTTGAAATTAACAAATATGAATTATTAAAATATATGGAAAATGAAAGAATAATAAAAATAAAAGACAATACAAAAATAGCATATGATTTATCCAAAATAGCAAATGAAAATACTTTAAAAGGTTTATTTGCAATACAAATGCTTGAAAAATTAAATCAATTAAAATCAGATGAATTGCAAGAAAAAGAAATAATAGAAAAAGCAATAGAAATAGGATTAGAAGCATTAGAATAAAAATTTATTTCTAACTAGTAGTTAAAGGAGGAGATTTTTTGGAGATTAATAAATTAAAAATTAATAACTATGGCAAGTTAAAAGAAAAAGAAATAGAATTAAAAAAAGGTATTAATATAATTTATGGAAAAAATGAATCTGGAAAATCAACATTATTAAATTTTATCACAAGTTGTTTTTATGGAATATCTAAAAACAAAAATGGAAAAGAAATATCAGATTTTGAAAAGTACACTCCATGGGTAGGTGAGGAGTTTTCTGGTAAATTAGAATATAAATTAGATAATCAAAAAAAATATGAAATATTTAGAGATTTTAAAAAGAAAAATCCAAAAGTATTTAATGAAGAAATGGAAGACATATCAAAAGAATTTAACATTGACAAAAATAAAGGAAATGAATTTTTTTATGAACAAACTAAAGTAGATGAAGCATTATTTTTATCTACTATATTAGTAAATCAAAATGAAGTAAAATTAGAAAAACAAGAACAAAATATATTAATACAAAAAATTGCTAATCTAGTAGGAACGGGAGAAGACAATGTTTCATTTAAAAGAGCAATAGATAGAATAGACAGAAGAAAACTTGATGAGATAGGAACGCAAAGGTCTAGGGAAAAGCCAATTAATATACTTGAGAAAGAAATTGAAAAATTAGAACAAGAAAGAAATGAACTAGAAAAATATCAAGATATAAAATATGAAATAGAAGAAAACAAAAACAAAATAAATGAAGAAATAGAAGAATTAGAAAACGAGAATAAAAATTTAAA
>CATLUC010000096.1 GCA_950059165.1 uncultured Clostridium sp. | reverse complement strand
TCAATATTTATGCAGGGATGTGCATTTAATTGCCCAAATTGTTTCAATCCAGAAACTCATGATTTTACAAAAGGCGAAGAATTTACAGACGAAACAATTGAAAAGGTATTAAACTTATGTGATAAAGACCATATAGCAGGATTATCAATTTTGGGCGGTGAACCAATGCACCCAAAAAACATAGAAGGAACAACAAAACTTGCAAAAGCGTTTAAAGAAAGATTTCCTAATAAAACAATTTGGGCATGGTCAGGCTTCAAATTTGAACAAAACTTGCAAGACAAAGAAGTTATGAAATACATAGACGTATTAGTAGATGGTCAATACCAAGAAGAAAAGAGAAATCCTAGCATTCATTGGAGAGGATCTGAAAATCAAAGAGTAATAAATGTACCAGAAACACTAAAAGTACATAGAGTAGTAAGCCTAGAAAGCTAATACTCAAACTAGAACGAAAAAGAGAAGAAAATGAAAATCATTATATTAGTACAATGTATGATGAAAAAGGACAAGTAAGATTTTGCACAGTAGCAGATAAAGAAATGGACAAAACTACTTTTTACGATATTGATGGAAAAATTAGTTTTGTCACAATTGTTCAAGATGGATATAAAACAACAATACAGTATGATGAAAAAGGACAAGAAACTGAAAGAACAAAAGAAAAAACAGATGAAACTAATATATTTTTGGAACTACAAAAAGGTAAAGCACTGGGGGATGCAATAAGTAAAAGCGAAGAAAAAGCTACAAAATATAAAGAAATGAAAGAAAAATTTAGAGGAAATCATGCTATTGTTGCAATAGATAGTACAGAAGATAATATAACTTTATTGATAGACCCAACTAATCTAAGTTTAGGAATATATAAAGACGGAAAAATAATAATGTTTAATGAAAGACAGAAAGATAAAGCTGTATATGACAGGAGATTTATAGGAGAAATAAGTATGCAAGGAACAAAAAAGCTTGTAGAATCTCCATTAGATTATATAAAAAGTTTTAGAGAACTAGAGCTAACGATGGAGGAACTAGAAGAAAAATATGGTGTAGAAGCACAAAATAAAATGTTAGAAGAAATAGAAAGAGAAGAGAGTCAAGAAAAAGCACAAAGTAAGTTTAAAGAAGAATTAAAAATAGACAAAGGAATTACTTACAACTATGATACAAATGTCGTAACTATTGATACTAGTGAAAGACTAAAAGACAATGCAAAAGAGCATTAAGGAAAAATATTATGTCCATATAAAAAAACAGAAAAATCCAGGAAAGCTAGAATACAAGCCAACCTGGATTTTTCTAATTTTTTAGAGAAATACAAAAAAGGGTACACATAAAAATAAAAAAACATAAAGTTAAAGCAAAAATATTATATAAACCAAAACGAAATGTGAACAACTCGTGAACAAAAAGTGCCAATTTAAAGTTATTCACAAAGTTATCCACAGTTTCCACTTATAAAAATAAAAACAAATATTACAAAAAAACGAAAAAAACAGGAAACATAACATTGAAAAGAAAACATAATTGTAACAAATGTGAAATATTATTGTAACAAAACATATAAAAACATGGCGAAAAAGCTAGAAAAATGTAATTAAACAATATAAACAATAGATAAACAGAAATATTGTTGTAACAATTTTGTAAAATTGTATCGTATTTTGAAATAGAACATATAATAAATAAAAAGGGGAAATTTATATGTTACGAAGATTAAGATGTTTATGTAATAGAAATAGATGTTGTCAAGAATCAGAAATTAATAAATATCAGCTAGAAAAAATGCAACAACAAGGAGCTATTCTTTTAGATGTAAGAAGTCCACAAGAATTTGCAGAAGGACATTTAGAAAATGCAATTTTACTTCCTGAATATGAAATAAAAGAAAATGCAAGTAAAATACTTCCAAATAAACAACAAATAATTATTGCTTATTGTAGTACAGGTCATAGAAGTAAAAAAGCACAAAAATTATTAAGTGCTTTAGGTTATGAAAAAGTATATAATTTATGTCATGGTTTAGAAAACTATTGAGGTTTTTAAATTTGTATGTTAAAATAAGACAAAAGGTGGAGTGAAAATGAATAATAGACAAGAACATATTAGAAATTTTAGCATAATAGCACACATAGACCATGGAAAGTCAACATTAGCAGATAGACTAATTGAAATGACAGGTGTATTATCTAAAAGAGAGATGGAAAGTCAAGTACTAGACAACATGGAAATTGAAAAAGAAAGAGGTATAACAATAAAGTCACAAGCAGTACGTATGATTTATAAAGCAAAAGATGGACAAGAATATACCCTAAATTTAATAGACACACCAGGTCATGTAGACTTTAATTATGAAGTATCTAGGAGCTTAGCAGCATGTGATGGTGCTATTTTAGTTGTTGATTCTAGTCAAGGAGTAGAAGCACAAACTTTAGCTAATGTGTATCTTGCAATTGATAACAATCTAGAAATATTGCCAGTTTTAAACAAAATTGATTTACCAAATAGTAGAGTAGAAGAAGTAAAACAAGAAATAGAAGATATTATTGGAATACCAGCAGATGAAGCACCATGTATTTCGGCAAAATCAGGATTGAATGTAGAAGAAGTGTTAGAAAGAATAGTAACAGATTTGCCAGCGCCAACAGGTGATGAAACAAAAAAAACAAAATGCTTGATTTTTGATTCTTATTATGATAATTATAAAGGTGCAGTAGCTTATGTAAGAGTAGTAGATGGAACTGTAAAAGTTGGAGACGAAATTATATTGATGGCAACAAATAAAACATTTACAGTAGCAGAGGTAGGGTACTTTATACCTGGTTCATATATGCCTGCAAATGAAATAAAAGCAGGAGAAGTTCGGATATATTGCAGCAAGCATAAAAAACTTATCAGATATCAGTGTAGGAGATACAATTACACTAAAAGAAAATCCAGCACAAGAACCATTAAAAGGATATAAAAAAGTTACACCAATGGTTTACTGTGGGTTATATCCAATAGATGGAAGTCAATACGAAGCATTAAAAGAAGCATTAGAGAAGCTAAAATTAAATGATGCAGCCCTAGAATATGAAGCAGAAACATCAGCAGCTTTAGGGTTTGGATTTAGATGTGGTTTTTTAGGATTACTTCATTTAGAAATTATAGAAGAAAGACTAGATAGGGAATTTGACTTAGGACTTATAACAACAGCTCCATCTGTTATATATAAAGTTTATAAAACAGATGGAACAGTAACAGAACTGTATAATCCAGAAGATTTGCCAAAACCACAAGAAATTTCATATATAGAAGAACCTTTTGTAACAGCAAATATTTTAACACCAAAAGACTATGTTGGAAACATTATGGAATTATGCCAAAGAAGAAGAGGCATTTATATTGACATGAAATATTTAGATGAAAATAGGGTTACTTTAGTATATGAAATGCCGTTAAATGAAATAATTTATGACTTCTTCGATAATCTAAAATCAAAAACAAAAGGATATGCTTCACTAGATTATGAATTCAAAGAATATAGAAAATCAAATTTAGTAAAATTAGATATACATATAAATGGAGAACCAGTTGATGCTTTAAGCTTTATAGTACATAAAGATAGTAGCTATGATAGAGGAAAGAAAATGGTAGAAAAACTAAAAACAGTTATCCCAAGAAAATTATTTAAAATTCCAATACAAGCTGCAATTGGTGGACAAATTATTGCAAGAGAAACAATATCAGCAATGAGAAAAGATGTGCTAGCTAAATGCTATGGTGGAGATATTACAAGAAAGAAAAAATTATTGGAAAAACAAAAAAGAGGAAAGAAAAAAATGCGTGAAATTGGAAATGTAGAAATACCACAAGAGGCATTTTTGTCTGTTCTTAAGTTGGAGGACGAATGAAAATTGAAAAATAATTGACATTTGGCATTGTTGAACTTCGTTTGAAATCAAATCAACGTACAAGAGTATGCCTCATTGATTTCAAATTTGTTCGCCTAGCCAAATATTAAATTCTTTTCCAATTTTTAGAGTATTTTTTAGAAAGGAAAAAATAATGGAGAAAGAAGTATACAATGACCAAGTAGAAGGAAGAAATGCTGTTTTAGAATTATTAGAAAGTGGAAAAGACATAAATAAGATTTTCATTACAAAAGGTGAAAAACATGGCTCTATTCACAAAATAATCAAAATAGCAAAAGAAAATAGAATAATTATAGTAGAAAAAGAAAAAAGACAAATGGAAGAAATGGCAAACACAAAGAATTATCAAGGAGTAATAGCAATAGTTCCACCTTTCCAATATGTAGAAGTAGAAGATATTTTGCAAGAAGCAAAAGAAAGGCAGGAAGACCCATTTGTATTAATTTTAGATGAAATAGAAGACCCACATAATCTAGGTTCTATAATTAGAACAGCAGAAACAGCTGGAGTTCATGGTATTATTATTCCAAAAAGAAGAGCAGCTTGTGTAAATAGCACAGTTAATAAAGTATCAGCAGGAGCTGTACAACACATGAAAATAGCTAGAGTAACAAACTTGTGTGATACAATAGAAACCTTAAAAAAAGAAGGACTTTGGATTTGTGGAACAGATATAAACGCAGGGAAATTTTACTATGACCAAGATTTAACAGGTTCAATTGGAATTGTTATTGGAAATGAGGGAAATGGCATAGGGCAAAAGGTTAAAAAAAATTGTGATTTTTTAGTAGAAATTCCAATGAAAGGAAAAGTAACATCACTAAATGCATCAGTTTCTACAGGAATTATAATATATGAGGCAGTAAAACAAAGAATGAAATAAAAATATTAATAGGGGGAAAAGAATTATGATGTCAAAAAAGAAGAAAAAAACACTAATAATTGTATCAATAATAGTATTTTTATTGATTATATTAACATCACTAATTTTGTTATACATATATACAGATAGTTTTAAACCTACTTCAACTTTATTTGCTAAATATATAGGACAAAATGTGGAAAACATGAATAGTTTTTACAATGAAATAGGAGAAAGTGAATATAATCAATTATTACAAGAAAACAAATATACTTCACAAACAAATATAAAAATGAATTTTATTGAAAATATAGGTAAGACATCTGAAAGTGCACAAAATCCAATTAATCATTTAACTTTAGAAATAAAAGGAGAAACTGATAGAGCAAAACAATACAGTAATCAAGATATTCGTTTATTAAACAGCAATGAAGAAGTAGCGAATGTGAAATATATACAAAGTGAAAATATTTATGGACTTAAATTTTCGGATTTATTTAGTCAATATTTAATGGTAAATAATGAGAATTTAAAGGAACTATTTAGAAAAATTGGATTTTCAGAGGAACAATTAAAAAACATACCAAATTCTATAAATTTAAATAATAACTTGAAAAATGTTTTTCAAATATCAGAAGAGGAAAGACAAGAATTACAAAAAACATACACAAAAATAGTAAACAACAATCTTTCAAAACAAAATTTTTCAAAACAAAAAAATCAAATAATTAAAATAAATGGAAAAGATGTTGCTGTTAATGCTTATGTTCTAACTTTAACAAAAGAACAATTAAATAATATATATATAAATGTATTAGAAAAAATAAAAGAAGATGGGATAATATTAAGCAAAATTGATAATTTAGAATTATTAATAAAAGAATATCAACCAACAAAAGTTGATAATTTGAGAGAACAATTTATAGAAAAAATAGACGAAAAAATAACTAATATTAAAAAAAATAATATAGGTACAGAAAAAACAAATATAATAGTTTATGAAAATAACAGAACAACTGTAAAAACAGTTATAGAAACAACAGAATATGAAATAAGTGTTGAACTAATACCAAATAAAGAAGAAAGATATATGAAAATATCTTATAAAGATACAACATCTAGCAAAGATAAAGAACAATCAATTGAGATTAATAAAAACAAGAAACAAACAAGTGCTATATATGAACAAATTGATGAAGAGGAGATAAAAAGATACAGTTCATATATTAATGAAAAAATAGTCAATAATAATTGTAAAAAGGAAATTATACTTAAGTATGAAGATAATAGTAATAAAGTAGAGGTAATTGCTGACCAAAATATAGAGAT
>CATLUC010000095.1 GCA_950059165.1 uncultured Clostridium sp. | reverse complement strand
GTTGGAAAAGAATTAAATTTTGGCTAGGAAAACAAGTTTGAAATTTATGAGGCGTACTAATTGTACGTTGATTAAATTTCAAATGCAGTTTGACAACGCCAAAATTGTAATTATTTTTCAACCTTATCACCTAATATAAGTATATTCCATATCTAGGTATTTGTCAAGTTTTATTAGTATGTTAACAAAACTTTTTAAAATTATGTATTTTTGTTAATATATCGACATTTTTATTTAATATGTAATAAACAAATCATTTAAAAATTTAAATATAAATTACTGTAAAAAGGAATCCATCATTCAATGGATTCCTTCTCCAAAAGTTCTCTTATCCGAGATAAAAGAACTGTTTGTTCTTTGCGTAACTTATACATTGTATATATAGTCACACACCAATACGGGATTAAGATTAACATTTCCAAAATAGCTACCCACATTGCAACTACTTTTTTCATCTCAATCCCTAATACTGCTGTTATAATGCTCACAGCAGCTAATATGAGAAATTGTAATGTTACTTGTAAATATTTTCTTGCTATTCTCACTGCTTCCTCCTTCAGTTTTCTTAACTCTTCCTCCATTTTTTCCTTTCTGCCTAACTTTTAGGAGGCTAGGCTCTCTACTTCACGTTTTCGTGTTACATTTTTATTGTACCACTTTTTACATAAAACTTCAACTTAGATACTTTTATTTTTTTATATAAACGTAGGATTTTGGGGCCGTCCCCAAATCCTACTGTTTCAGTCTCAAATATCCTAATTCTTCCCAAACATTATATGCCAAATTTAATCTAAATAGCAAAGTAGGTTTAGCACCTGCCCTATTTTTATCAACAACACAAGCATAATACCTAACATCTGGGTCATCAAACTTCTTTAAATTATAAAACTTTGTGTCTACCTCATTTAAAGAATACTCATAATTTTGTAAAGCATCTCTATTTATTTGTTTTAATAAGCATAAAGTATCTAGAACTTCTTTTACAGTTCTACTAACTGCTAGGTCATTAACTGTTAAATTAACTGGCAAAGTGTCGCTTTCTGCTAATTGCAAAGTTGAACATATATAAATGCCAAAGTTTTGAGCTATATTAGAAAGAATAGTTGCTGTTTTCTTCAATTCTTCGCCTATACCAATATTTGCTGTGTCTGTTTTTAATGTGTCATAAAATACATATTCTATTTTTTCTTTATAGTAATAATTGATAATTACTTTTTGCAATTCGTCATTTGTGTGGTCTGTGATGTTTATAAAATACATAGAATTGTTTATTTGTTCATTTACCCAATTAGTAACAGTTATAACATCTTTAAATTCTTTAGATACATCTAATAATCTTCTTGCAAATTCCTTTTGTGTTTCTTTCTCTTCTTTAAGTACGAAACCATCTTCATCTGTTTTTACCTTTTTATTTTTGTCTGGTCTAAATTTAAACTCTAATAATTCACCTTCTGTTTTGTCTATTTTTACACCATGCATTTTTTGGATTTCTTTATTATTTAATATTGTTGTAATTAAGCATAGTCTCATTTTGTCTTCAGACATTTCATTTGATATTATCAATACTTTTTTATGATGAATTAAAGCAGTATGTGCTGCAACATCTATTGTAAATCTACTTTTTCCTGCATTTGATGGCATAGCAAATGCCATTGTTTCCCCTTTTCTTATTCCTTTAAATACACTTGTTAAAACTGGAAAAGGTAATGGCAAACCATTAGTTAAGTTGTTTTCTCCAAGTTCTAAAAAGCTTGTTAAATCTTCGTTTAATATTGCTCTTTTGAATTTTTCGGTATCATTTACTTGTATAACTGCATTTTCTACCTCTTCTACTGACATTTTGTCATATAGCTGATATTCTTTTATTTCTATTACTTTTTCTTGAATATTTTGGATTGGTATTGCTAAATAGTTTTTTCTAAGTACAAATAATTTTTTTAACTCAATATAAATTTTTTCCATATTGTAATTTTTGTCTTGTACTTCTCTTTTTAATTCATTTTTCAAGTCATATACATATTCAGAATCTCTAGAAAAGTTGTAGTCTTTTTTTGCAAGTTCAGATGAATATGCTCCACCTTCTGTGAATAATACACTTTTATAAATATTTAGCATTTCTGGGTCTTCAAAATAAGAGTCTTGATGTAAATAAAAGTATTTGATAATATATCTTGGGTCTTCTAATAAAAGCCCTATATATTGCCTTTCTAGCTCTCTATTTCTTAATTCTTTTGGGTACATACTAGCTATTTGCTCTTCTATGTCTTCTTCGTCCTCATATTCTTCGTCATTTTCTTTTTTGGGTCCTAACTTCTCTATTTTTTGTAATGCTGATGTGTAGTCTTCTTTTTGTAAATCTATTTTTATTTCTTCTATTAGTTCTGCATTTTCGTTTGTTACTGGTATGTTATCTATTAATTCATATATTTTTTTGATTGAACTTTGTTCCATATAAATCTTCCTTTCTCTTTTGTAATTTTCGTTACTATTATATACTTTATATGGATTTTATACAATAGGTATTGTGCAAATTTTGAGCAAATCATTGTGCATTTTTTGAGCAAATCATTGTGCAAATTTTGAGTTGTCCATTATTTAATTTTAGCAATTTGAAGTCTATTTGACTTTTTATGTTGATTAGATTATAATATTTACAATGCCTTTAGGGCATTTGTAGCACGTAAACCTTAGTTTCAATCCCCCAATTGGGAGAAGAAAGGTAGGTGAAAGGAATGGAAGAGTATAAATTTTCTGTTCTTAATAGCTTCAATTATATCTTACTGAAGAATACGAGAGAGGAAAATTTTTTAATTACATTTGACCTCTTTCGTAGTGGATATGATGTATCAGTATGGACATTTCATCTGTACAATTCATATTCATATTCCACTGGACGTAGAAGATGGAAACTTATTGATGATATTCCAATGCCAAACTTTCAATGTGATATAGATTGTGAGGCATATAATGAGGCACTGGAATATCTCAAGGAAAATTGGGAGGAAAAAGAGGCGTAAGCCTCTTTTCCCCTTTTACACAAATAAAATAACCAAAACATAAAAATTTTTTCCTTCTCTTTTCCCAAAAAATGTGCTATAATTATAAAAATTCAAAACAAGGAGATGACATTATGGCATTTGATGGAATTGTGACAAAAGCAATAGCTTCAGAACTTAGCGAACTCACTGGAGCAAGAATAGACAAAATATTTCAGCCAAATAAAAACAACATTTTATTAGGATTTTATATAAATGGTTCAAACTATTTATTAAACATATGTACAGATGCTCAAAACTATCGTATTCACCTAACCACAAACCCAAAAAAATAAACTAAAATTGCACCAAACTTTTGCATGGTACTTAGAAAACACTTGCTAGGACTGCACATCAAAGCTATTACTACAAGTCAATTAGAAAGACTTGTTATTATTGATTTCGAAGGTTTTGACGATGTAGACGATATTATTTCCAAAAGGCTAATTATAGAGCTTATGGGAAAACACTGTAACATCATTTTATTAGATGAACAAAATATAATTATTGATAGTTTAAGACATATAAACAGCGAAAATTCTACAAGAGCAATAGTTCCACATAGCAAATACACCTACCCTACAACCACAAAAGCAAATTTTTTAGATTGCTTGGACTTTAATTCTTTTTATGAAAAGATTTCTTGTGGTAGCCCTATTTATGAGGTTTTTAATGGTATTAGTAAATCTTTTTTAGATGCAAGTTTGTTACATCTTGGAATTACTAATTTAGATAAAAGCAATTTAGAAAAACTTTACAATTATCTACAAGAAATTATCAATAATACTGATAGCAACTTGTTAGATTTTCAAATAGTTGAAAATAAGAAAAAAGATTACTTTTTAAAACCTGTAAAAGTCACATCTACTCCATTTCATTTAAACTTTTTCTTAGATGATTTTTATACCAAAAAGGAAAATCTAGAAGATTTTAAAATTTACCGTGATAGTATTTTAAAAATGATTTTAGAAGTTTTAAACAAATACAAAAAGCGTTTATATAATATGGAAGAAAAGCTACAATCATGTGAAGATATGGAAAAATACCAATTATATGGAGAATTGATTACAGCTAATTTGTATCAAATTCCAAATGAAAATTTAAAAGAAATCACCCTAGATAATTATTATACTAACGAAAAAATCACAATTGCCTTAGACAATAGATATTTGCCATCAATAAACGCAAAAAAGTTTTTCAAAAAATACCATAAATTAAAAAACACTTTAGAAGTTGTAAGCACACAAAAAGCAGAAACCTTAAATGAATTGAATTACATTGAAAGTATAATATATGAATTAGAGGCAAGTTCTTGCTTAGAAGAAGTTTCAGAAATATTTGAGGAAATATCTGAAAATGTCATTTTTAAAGAAAAAACTGACAACTATAAAAAGAAACAAAAAACCAAGGTAAAAAAATCTTCCCTTACAAAAAACAAAAATGTTTCCTTTAACCCTTTAAAATACACAATTGATGGATATACATTATTAGTTGGAAAAAATAATAAAGAAAATGATTATTTAACACTAAAATATGCTAAAAAAACTGACATTTGGTTTCATACAAAAGATTTTCCTGGTAGTCATGCAATTTTGCAACTTACATCTGAAAAATTGCCTGAAAACAACATATTACTAAAATGTGCAGAAATAGTAGCATTTCACAGTAAAGCAAAAAATTCTTCTAATGTTGCAGTTGATTTTTGTGAAGTTAAATATGTGAAAAAGCCAAATGGTGCAAAACCTGGAATGGTAATTTATAGCCACAACAACACATTATATGTAACGCCAAAACATAGGATTTAGGGACGCCCCCAAAATCCTATGTTTTTACATTTGTAAATTTAATTCAAATCTTTCTATAAAACCAATCCATTCGCCTTTATCATTTTTAACACCTTGCATATAAACCCTATCTACCAAAAAATCAAAAACATCATTGCTGTTGTTAATATAATTTCTGGCTTTGTTAATTCTTTAGAAATAATTTCTACTTCATCACCTGGTTCTTTTTCATTAGCAGTTTCTATTTTGTAGGAAGCAACATCATTTGCTTTAAAAAGCAACTCAAAGCTTTTAGTTTCTGTGTCTTGGTCTTTTTCTATTTCTATATATCTTCTTCCTACTAAAACATCTCTTTTAGAATATAGTTCAATTTTTAAATACTTATCTTTTATTTTATTAACATCTTTAATTACTCCTCTAATTCGGCCATTTACATATGTAGCATCTGCTTGATATACAACAATTTGCGAATTGTTATTCTTTCTTTCAATATCTTTATATGTAGAATTTAAACCTACATTAATCAAAAAATTTGAAAGTATGAAAAACCCTATTAGCATAGCTGTCCATACAGCAATTTTTTGTAATGTGTTCATAATTGTTCCCGTTCCTTCCTAAGGCACAAATTTGATTGGAAAAGAATTAAATTTTGGCTAGGAAAACAAGTTTGAAATTTATGAGGCGTACGATTTGTACGTTGATTAAATTTCAAATGAAGTTTGACGACGCCAAAATTGTAATTATTTTTCAATCATTTCCTCTTTTCCCTTTAATTTACATATACAGTATACCATATAAAAAGCAAAAAGTCTACAAATCGGATTTATATTGTAAACTTTTTTCTTCTAGCATTTTAAAGTTACAAGCTATTGTTCTAAGGAAATTATTTTTATGTTTTGTTACTGCAATATACATCTTATTCGCTCTTATATATATTTCTTTCTTATTAGAATTAACATATCTTTAATACAATACCTAAATATGGTCTACTATGTCCAATTTCGTCTTTATTATAACTTATATGTTTATCAAATTGACTTAAATATTTGATGTAATTTTTATTTACTGTATAAAATATAAGGAGTACACTTTTTCAAATGTACCCCCATAATTTAAAACTGCTTATTTAAAGGCTAAGCATTACCTAATTTTATAACAGTCCATTTATAAGGCTGAACTTTACCTAATTTCATAACGTTCTTTTTGGTTAAGAACTTCCCCTTAGTAATCAAACGATTACTATTTTAGTATATTTATTATATCACTTTATTATTCATTATGTCAATATAAAATTTCAATTTCTTTCCCCAAATATTTGTTGTTGTGTCAATGATGTGAAACAAAAATATATAAAAATTTAATCT
>CATLUC010000094.1 GCA_950059165.1 uncultured Clostridium sp. | reverse complement strand
AATGAATTAGTTAAGAAAATTGCTGTAAGGAGGAAAAAAATTGATAACACCATTGGATATAGAAAATAAAAAATTTTCAAAACAATTAATGAATGGATATAATGTTGAAGAAATTGATGATTTTTTAGATGAACTAACAGTAGATTATTCTAAAAACTACAAAGAAAATACAGAATTAAGAGTTAAAGTTGAAGAACTACAAAAAAATTTAGAGCATTACAAAACAATAGAATCAACATTACAAAGTACATTAGTTGTTGCACAAAGTACAGCAGATGATGTAAAAAACATAGCAAAACAACAAGCAGAGCAAATAGTACATGAAGCTAAAGAAACGGCAAAACAACAAGTATCAGAACTTGATAGCGAAATAGCTACTAAGAAAAAAGAACTAGAAGATGTAAAAAAACAATTTGATATTTACAAAGCAAAGATGGAATCTCTACTAATATCTCAATTAGAATTATTAAAAGATGTAAATAAAGGAGATACATAAGATACATACATACAAAAGAAGACTATCAAAACGATGGTCTTTTTTATATTATAAGATAATATTCATAAAATAATAACTTTATTTAGATATATTAGTTTAGCGAACATAACTAAGTTAGAGATAAGATATGCAAAGAATAAAAAACAAAATAAAAGTAGTGTAATGTCAAAACAAAAGTAAAAACAATGAAAATATGCATATATGTTACAATCCTGTTAAATATATGTTACATTTCTATTAATACTATTGACCCACAAAATAAAAAAGAATAAAATAATCATATCAAAAGAAAGGCAAATTTATGAGAATAATAAGTGGAAAAGCAAGAGGAACAAAATTAACAACTTTAGAAGGAACAAATACGAGACCTACCTTAGATAGAGTAAAAGAATCATTATTTAATATCATACAAAATCAAATACCTGAAAGCACTTTTTTGGACTTATTTTCTGGAAGTGGTGCAATAGGGCTAGAAGCATTAAGCAGAGGAGCTAAAAAAGCAATTTTATGTGACAACTCAAAAAAAGCAATAGAAATAATAAAAAAGAATATACAAAAAACTCATTTTGAAAAACAAACAAAAATATATAACAAAGAATATGATTTTGTATTAAACAACGAAATAAAAGAAAAATTAGACATAATTTATCTTGATCCACCATATAAAACAGAATTAGCCTATAAAGCCATACAATTATTAATAAAAAACAACTTATTAAAAGAAGAAGCTATAATAATAGTTGAAACAGATGAAGAACAAATAATAAACAAGATTAACGAACTTGATATAGATATGATTGATAAAAGAAAATATGGTCGAGCAAATCTTATTTTTTTCAAAAAGAAATAAGAATAGAAAGGGGCAAACTAATGGAAATATTCACATTATTAGATACTTTAGAAGACATATTAGAAGAAGCAAAAAATATACCATTTTCTTCTAAAGGAATAATAGACAAAGAGCAACTAATGGATATTATAAAAGAAATTAGACTAAAACTACCAGATGAATTAAAGCAAGCAAAATGGGTCAAAGAAGAAAGACAACGTATATTAGTAGAAGCTCAAAAAGAAGCAGATGGAATAGTAAAAGAAGCAGAAAACAGAATTATTTCAATGATTGATGAACATGAAATAACAAGAAAAGCATATGACCAAAAAACAGAAATTATAGAAACAGCAAATGAAATGTCAAGAGAAATATCAGCAGGAACTAAAGAATATGCAGATACATTATTGGCTAATACTGAAGAAATACTAAACAATACATTAGAAAATTTAGGAAACCATATGAATGAAGCTTTAAAATTAATGCAAATTTCATTAGAAGATACAATAAAAACAATACAAACAAGTAGAAAAGAATTAAAATAAGGAGACAAAAGGGACATTTAGGGACGTTTCCTTTTGCTCCTTTTTAAGTTTGGGATTTGATAGGATTTGGGGACGGCCCCACAATCCTACTTTTTATTTTTTTTTTTAGGATTATGGGGCCGTCCCCAAATCCTATCAAATCCCATTTTAAAGGAAGGTGCAAAAAATGGCAAAGAAGAAGAGATATAAGAAAAAAAATAGAGCTTCTAAAGCAGATGTAACAGTAGTTACTTTAATTATATTAAGTATTTTATTAGCAGTTTTAATTTATACAAAATCAGGTGTAATAGGAACAAAATTAAATGAAATGTTAGGTGGAATGGTAGGAATAGTACAATACATATTACCAATAGGAATATTTATAATTGCTATCAAATTAGCTTCAGAAGGAAGTGAGGAATTAACACCTAAATTGATACAATATGGAGTATTATTAGTTAGCTTATCCATTGTATTTAGCGTATTTCAGGTTTCATCAGGAGAATTACAATCAAATAAGGAATTATCAGAAATAATAAAAGATGCTTACTTTTTAGGGTCACAAAGTAAAGGTGGAGGAACAATAGGAGCCTTGCGGCGCAACACCACTTGCTAAATTATTAGGAAATGTTGGAGCAATTATTCTTTGTTTAGGAATTGCTATTATATTAATAGTATTTACATTTGGAATTAATTTATCAGAATGGATTAGTAGTTTTGTAGAAAGAGCTGAGGAAAAACAAGAAGAAAGAAGACAAGCAAGAGAAGAAATGCGTAAACAAGAGGCAAAAGAAGAAAGAGAAACACCTACGCAAAGAAAAAGAAGAGAGAAAGAAGAAAGATTAGCACAAAAACAACAAGAAAAAGAAGCAATGGACAATCAAATAAAAATAAACTTTGGTGGAAGATTTATAGATAACGGTGAAGAAAAATCAGGTTTAAAGAAGTATGACCATAGTGAAGACGACTTAGAGCCACTAACAAAGCAGTCTAAGTTAGGAAGGAAAAAATCAGGAATTGATATACCAATTGAAGATGAAACTCCAAAAGAGGAGCAAATACAACCAGATGTTATTGAAAATAACTTATTTAAAGATGTAGAAGAACAAAAAGAAGATAAGAGAAAAGCTGTATTGCAATTAGAACATACAATTACAGTAGAAGATGAACATTATGAATATCCACCAATTGAAATATTAAGCAAAGGTAGTAAAAGAGCGTTAAAAGGTGGTGCAAAGGCTTTAACAGATACTGCAACAAAATTACAAAAAACATTGCACAGTTTTGGAGTATCTGCAAAAGTAGAAAATGTTTCAGTAGGACCTGCAATTACAAGATATGAACTAAAACCAGCAGAGGGTGTACGTGTTAGTAAAATTGCAAATTTAGCAGATGATATAGCCTTAAATTTAGCTGCTGAAACAATCAGAATTGAAGCACCAATACCAGGAAAACAGGCTGTTGGAATTGAAGTGCCAAATCAAGAAAGAGAAGCTGTACATTTAAGAGAAGTAATAGATAGTGACGAATTTAAAAATGAAGATTCAAAATTAGCAATAGCACTTGGAAAAGATGCAGCAGGACAAATACAATTAGCAGACATTGGAAAAATGCCACATATTCTAATTGCAGGAGCAACAGGGTCAGGAAAAAGTGTATGTATAAACACAATTATAACAAGTATAATTTATCATGCAAAACCTAGTGAAGTAAAATTTGTTATGGTAGACCCAAAAGTCGTAGAATTATCTGTATATAATGGAATACCACATCTATTAATACCTGTTGTAACAGACCCAAGAAAAGCAGCAGGAGCACTTGCGTGGGCAGTACAAGAGATGGATAACCGTTACAATTTATTTGCCGAAAAAGGTGTAAGAGATTTAAAAGGTTATAATAAAGCAATTGAAAATGAAGAAGGACTAGGACAATTACCACAAATTGTAATTATTGTAGATGAGTTGGCAGATTTAATGATGGTAGCAAAAGGTGATGTAGAAGACGCAATTTGTCGTTTAGCACAAAAAGCAAGAGCAGCTGGAATGCACTTAGTTATTGCAACACAAAGACCATCTGTTGATGTAATAACTGGGTTAATAAAAGCAAATGTACCATCAAGAATAGCATTTGCAGTATCTTCACAAGTAGACTCAAGAACAATTTTGGATAGTGTAGGAGCAGAAAAATTACTTGGAAAAGGTGATATGCTATACTTTCCATCTGGTGCACCAAAGCCATCAAGAGTTCAAGGAGCATTTGTAACAGATGATGAAGTAGAAAAAATTGTAGATTTTGTAAAATCTAATGGAACAGCAACTTATAGTGAGGATATTTTAGAGACAATTGAAAACAGTAATAAGACAGACAAAGAAATAGCACAAGAAGCTTCAGAAGATGATGATACAGACCCATTTTTAATGGAGGCAATACAAACTGTTGTAGAAACAGGACAAGCTTCAACATCTTTTATTCAAAGAAGGTTTAAAGTTGGTTATGCAAGGGCAGGAAGAATAATTGACCAAATGGAGGAAAGAGGAGTAATCTCAGGTTATCAAGGAAGTAAAGCAAGAGAAGTGCTTAAGACAATAGAAAAATGGAATGAACTAAAAATGGGAACAAATGAAGAATGATGTATTTTGGGATGGGGAAAAATACATCATAGTGAAAATTAACTTTGTTAGGAAATATATATTATTTTTCATACCTTGTGCGTCGCAACCTCTTGAAAGAAAAAATTGAAAGTAATGAATTTGCTAAGTTAGTATTTACGGACAATTTTTTCTAGGTAGGTTGCTCCAATCGCACTCGTTTCACTCGTTTGGTCGCTTACGCGATATTTCAAAATAATATATATTTCCTAACATAGATAAATTGTAAAAATGATGTATTTTGACCCCGTTCCAAAATACATCAAAAGGAGAAAAGTCTTGCAAAAGAAAAGTGATAAGTTCTTAAATAAAATTGTAAAAAAGGACTATAATAATGAGCTTGAAAAGGTTTTAGAAAAGAAATACTTTGATGAAAATACAAAAAGTATGTTACTTAGTATTTTATACAAGCTAGAAACAGCATATAAAGATTATGAAAAAGTTAAACCAGATGTTGAAGATAGAGACCAGTTTATACAAAATATTATAGATTGTATTAAATATAATTGTGAAGAAATTAAAGTAGTTAAGCTAAATTCAATAGAAAGTAAAATCTTAGGAAATAAAACTTTTCAAGTAGATAAAACAAAAAAAAGAATTACTTGCTATCCAATAGAAAGGAAACTTTTATATTGCATTGCAAAGATTAGTAAAAACGAAAAAATTATTAAAGATAAATATTATATAGTAAACAAAACATTATCAGACTTAATAAATGTAGGAAATAATATTAATACAGTTGAGCCAATGCGAGACTTTAATGGTTTTTCTTGGAATACAATTCCAAGAGAAATTGAAAGTATTTGTCACAATTTAATTTATCAAAATATTAGAATGCTAGTAGGGCACGAATTCTTAAATAAATGGATAAAAAATCAAGAATATATCATAGATTACATGGAATCTTTTCAAAATAAAATAGAAGAGAAATATGGACAAGAACAACAAGAAAAACTTATAGAATGTTTGAATCAAATATCTGTATTATTAGCAATTCGTTACAATCCTAAAATAAAAGCTAAATTAGAAAAAGATAAAAAAGAAGTAGAAGCTAAATTAGAACAAATACAAGATAATCAGAAGTTTGTACAAGAAATAACAAAACAAAAGCATGATTTAACAAAAGAAATAAAACAAATTGATGAAACTTTAAATAATAAAAATATGTTACAAAAAGAATACGAAAAGAGAAATAAAGATTTAGCATTACAAGAAAAAATTTTTAGCAGCAAAATTTTGTCAAAAATCATGGTAAAGGAAAGAGAAGAAAAAATAAAAAAATTAGAAAAGCTAAATAAACTATTAAATCCACAAAAATTTGTCAGTTACAAAAAAGAATTAGAGGCAAAAGAAAAGTATCTAAAACTATTGGATATCGAAAACATTGACAATGCAATATCAATTAATATTATACAATTTCAAAATTATTTCTTAAATTGTTATAAAGCAAAAATAGGAAACATTGAAACAAAACAAGAACTAATTGAGCTTATCTATGAATTTAGATATTATTGTTTAATACCATTTAACAGTCAAAAAACTATTGGGAAAGTAGGTAAAATTACAGATAATATAAAAAAAATACAAGATATATTAATTGAAAAGGCACATGAATTAAAAGTAATAGATGTATTTTCAAATGATAAACAATTAGATAGTAAAATTTTGAGAAATATTTTTTATGTTAGGGTAATTAGCTTAGA
>CATLUC010000093.1 GCA_950059165.1 uncultured Clostridium sp. | reverse complement strand
GAAGGAGAACGGCATAACAGATACAATAATTATCTTAATTGTTGTAATTGTTAATGCTATTATTGGAGTAACACAAGAAGCAAAAGCTGAAAAATCTTTAGAAGCATTACAAAAATTAACAGACCATGCATGTAAAGTAATTAGAAATGGAGAAATAACAGTTGTACCAGCTAAAGAATTAGTACCAGGAGATGTTGTTGTATTAGATACAGGGGACTACATTCCAGCTGATTTAAGAATAGTAGAAGCAGTTAATTTAAAATCTCAAGAAGCTTCTTTAACAGGAGAATCTGTGCCAGTAGAAAAAGATATTCACAAAATTGAGGCACAAGATATTGGCATTGGTGACAGAATAAATATGTTATTTTCTTCAAGTTTAGTTACTTATGGTAGAGGAAAAGGAATTGTTGTAGAAACAGGAATGAATACAGAAGTAGGTAAAATTGCAGGAATGATAAACAATACACAAAAACAAGAAACACCACTTCAACAAAAATTAAATAAATTAGGTAAAACTTTAGGAATTGCAGCACTAGCTATTTGTGTATTTATATTTGTAATAGGATTAATACAAGGAAAAGAGCCAATCCATATGTTTATGACAGCAGTAAGCCTTGCTGTTGCAGCTATTCCAGAAGGGTTGGTTGCAGTATCAACTATTGTATTAGCAATAGGTGTACAAAAAATGGTCAAGAAAAATGCAATTGTTAAAAGATTGCCAGCTGTTGAAACACTAGGAAGTAGTACTGTTATATGTTCAGACAAAACAGGAACTTTAACACAAAATAAAATGACAGTAGAGAAAATCTTTATTGATGGTAAAACGAAGGATATAGAAAATTTAAAACAAATAAATGAAACAGACCAAGACTTAAAAAAATTAGTGTATGCTAATATGTTTTGTAATGATACCAAAATATCAAATAATGGAGAATTAACAGGAGACCCAACAGAAACAGCATTAGTAGATATGGCTTTTAAACTAGATTTTGACCCAAGTATTTATGATAGAACACCTCGTGTAGGAGAAGTTCCATTTGATTCAGATAGAAAATTAATGACAACTATAAATAATCAAAATGGAAAATATATTGTTTATACAAAAGGTGGAGTAGATGAATTATTGAAAAAATGTAATTCTTACTTATTAAATGGAGAAATTAAGCAAGATTTAGAAAATTATGCAACTACAATTAGAGAAAATAACGAGATAATGGCAAAAGAAGCTTTAAGAGTTTTAGCTTGTGGATATAAAGAAATAGACCATGAGCCAACAAAACAAGAAATAGAGGGAATTGAAAAAGATTTAACATTTGTTGGTATGGTAGGTATGATTGACCCACCAAGGGAAGAAGCAAAAAAGGCAGTAGAAAAATGTAAAACAGCAGGAATTAAAACTGTAATGATTACAGGTGACCACAAAATAACAGCAACAGCAATTGCTAAAAAATTAGGCATCTTAGAAAATGAAGAAGAAGCAATTACTGGTCAAGAATTAGAAAAAATGACTGATGAAGAACTTGAAAAAAATGTTAGAAAATATAGTGTTTATGCTAGAGTTTCACCAGAGCATAAGGTAAGAATTGTAAGAGCTTGGCAAAAAAATGGTGAAATAGTGGCTATGACTGGAGATGGAGTAAATGATAGTCCAGCACTAAAAACAGCTGATATTGGGTGTGCTATGGGAATTGTTGGAACAGATGTTGCAAAAGAAGCAGCAGATGTTATTTTAACAGATGATAATTTTGCAACTATTGTTTCAGCAGTTGAAGAAGGTAGGAGAATTTATGATAATATATTAAAAGTAATACAATTCTTATTATCTAGTAATGTAGGAGAAATTGTAGTATTATTCTTGGCTACACTTTGTACACCATTATTTGCAAATTGGTTTGGAATAACAGATATATCACGTTTAGAAATTTTGTTGCCAATTCATATTTTATGGATAAACTTAGTTACAGACTCGCTTCCAGCATTAGCATTAGCTTTTGACCCAGCAAATCAAGATATTATGAAACGTAAACCAACAAAGCCAGGAAAAGGTGTATTTACTAAAGGCATGACTTGGCGTGTAATTTATCAAGGTGTAATGATTGGTTTACTTACATTAGGAGCTTTTATGATAGGACTTGGTACTACTAATACACCAATTGATGGTCTTAGCTTAGATGAATCTAAAATAGAAGTTGGGCAAACAATGGCATTTGTTACACTTGCCTTATCAGAATTAGTCCATGTATTTAATATAAGAAATAATAAAAAATCATTGTTTAAAACAAAGATATTTAATAATAGTAAATTAGTTTTAGCAATTATTGCTTCTAGCGCTCTAATGTTTGTTATATTATTAATTCCAGCTTTACGAACAGTATTTAGCATACCAGTACTTCCAACACAAAATATTATAGAATTAGTATGTCTAATCTTTGCACCAGCTGTAATTGTTGAAATATTTAAGTTGTTGAAAATCAATACAACTAAAGATGAATAAACTGTAATAAAATGGCAACAAATTTGTTGCTTTTGTTTTATTTTTGTGGTAATATTAAACAAGAAATTGAAAACAAAGGAGATGCATTTTAAGTGAATAACAAATTTTATATTACAACACCAATTTATTATCCAAGTGGAAGATTTCATATAGGAACTGCATATACAACAGTTTTAGCAGACAGTATGAAACAATACCATAAATTAAAAGGTGAAGATGCCTATTTATTAACAGGAACAGACGAACATGGTCAAAAAATAGAGCAAAAAGCTAAAGAGGCAGGCAAAACACCAAAGCAATATGTTGACGAAATGGCAGCTATTGCAAAAGAATTATGGGCTAAAATGGAAATTGAATATGATGATTATATACAAACAACAGAAGAAAGGCATGAAAAAATTGTCCAAAAAATATTTGACCGTTTTATGGAACAAGGGGACATCTATAAAGGAGAATATGAAGGGTGGTACTGTATACCTTGTGAAACTTTTTTCACTGAAACACAATTAGTAGATGGAAAATGTCCAGACTGTGGTAGAGAAGTAAAGCTTACAAAAGAAGAAGCTTATTTCTTTAACATGAAAAAATACACTGATAGACTTTTAAAATATTATGATGAAAATCCAAATTTCATAAAACCAGAATATAGAAAAAATGAAATGATAAATAACTTTATTAAACCAGGACTAGAGGATTTATGTGTAACTAGAACTTCTTTTGACTGGGGAATTAAAGTATTAAAAGACCCAAAACATGTTATTTATGTATGGTTAGATGCATTAACAAATTATATAACAGCATTAGGATATTTGTCAGAAGATGAAACATTATTTAAAAAATACTGGCCAGCAGATTTGCAAATTGTAGGGAAAGATATTGCAAGATTCCATTTGATTTATTGGCCAATTTTCTTAATGGCATTAGACCTACCATTACCAAAAACAATATTAGTTCATAACTGGATAATGATGAAAGACGGAAAAATGTCAAAATCAAAAGGGAATGTAATATATCCAGAAACACTAATGCAAAGGTATGGCTTAGATAGTGTTAGGTACTTTTTGTTAAGAGAAATGCCGGTTTCACAAGATGGAATATTCTCGCCAGAAGCATTTGTTGAAAGATACAATTTTGACCTATGTAATGACTTAAGTAATTTATTAAATAGAACAGTATCAATGGTAAATAAATATTTTAAAGGAGTTGTGCCAAATTATAATGGAACACCAAATGAAGTTGACAAAGAACTAGAGCAATATGCATTAGAACAAGTAGAAAAATTTGAAAAAAAATGGAATAATTATGAAATAGCAACAAGCATACAAGAAATATGGAACTTAATTGCAAGAACCAACAAATACATTGATGAGACTATGCCATGGGTTTTAGTAAAAGAAGAACAGACAGAAAAATTAGCATCTTGTATGTATCATTTAATCGAAAACTTAAGAAAAATAGCAATTTTAATAAGTCCTTTTATGAAAGAAACAGCAAATAACATTTTTAGACAAATTGGTATTGAACAAAATGATATGAAAAATTGGAAAAATTTAAAAGAATATGACAAAATAAAAGACGTAAAAGTAATTGAAAAGGGAGAACCTATTTTCATGAGACTAAATGCAGAGGAAGAAATAGAATTTTTAAAAAATGTAATGTGACATTGGGGACGTTTCCTTTTTCACATTTTTGTGATATTGGGGACACATCTATTGTATTATTTATTTGTTATTATATATTAGCTACTTCGTATTACTCGTTTGGTCGCTTACGGGGTATTTCAAAAAATAATATATAATAACAAATTAAAAAGAGAGTGAAGATGTGTCCCAAATGTCACAAAAAGGAGCAAAAAGAAACGTCCCCAATTGCTCCTTAAAATTTTTTTTCAAAAGGACTACTAAAAAATCGAAAAATAGTATATAATAGAAGAAAATGAAACAAAAAGGATGTAAGAAATGGTAGAAGAAGGAAAAGAGATATACAACATTTATAAAATAGATACAAAGCGAAAACTTAATGTAAAAAAGGTAGTTTTAGTTGTACTATTAGTAATTTGTGCAATAGGATTAATTTTGGTGGCAAAAAACTCTATTCAAATAATTAAACAGCACAAAGTGTATGAACAATACGAAGCACAAGTCATTTTCTTACAAAAACAAGAAGAGGAAAAACAAGCCAAAATTAAAGAAAAGGAAGAAAAGGCAAAACAAGAAAAATTACCAAAACTAACAGATGAACGGAAAACACAATATTGAAAATATCTATCATTCAGAAAATAAAAGAGCCTTTTTAACTTTTGATGATGGCCCATCTACTGTAACACCTACAATACTAGACACTTTGAAACAACAAAATGTAAAAGCAAGTTTTTTTGTTTTAGGTTCAAGAGTTGAAGCTATGCCAGATACAGTAAAAAGAATTTATGAAGAAGGTCATTATATTGCAAACCATGGGTATTCTCACACTTATTCTGCTATTTATAGTTCGCCACAAGCAGTATTAGATGAATATAATAAATGTAATGAGTCAGTAAAAAAAGCAATTGGTAGACAAGAATACAATTCACACTTATTTAGATTTCCAGGAGGGCTAGTTCGGGGGTAAATATGCAACAATTAAGAGTGAAGCAAAGGAACTCTTAATGCAAAATGATATTGTAAATATTGATTGGAATTCACTTACAGGTGATGCTGAAACAACTAAGCCAACAGTAGAGTTTGAAATGCAGAGATTACAAGAAACAGTAAATGGAAAAAGTAGTGTAGTTATTCTTATGCATGATGCAGAAGCTAAAAAAGCAACAGCAGATGCATTGCCAGAAATTATAAAATGGCTTAAAGAAAATGGATATGAATTTAAAAATTTTTATGAGATTATCAAATAAAAGGAGAGAGAACTTTGCCTAAAAGAATGGAAAGAACCGAAAGTATGGAAGAAAAATTAGAATATCTAGGTCTAAACTTGTCAAAAATTCCAGCATCAATAAAGAAATTTGATGCATTAGAATTTAGAGTGCCAAAATTTTATGATGAAAAGCAGTACAGACAATATCGCTATATTCCAATAAAAGACATACAAATAATGTTATCACCAACAAATCGTTTAGATGAAATAGAACAAAAATATAGAAAAGCTAGTCCATTAATAGATTATTTAGATAATAAAAAAGAAGAAAACATTTTAAAACATACTACTTTTTTGAATATGTTAAAACAAGTAAAAATAGAAGATATTGAACAAGTTGGAAGAGAACAGACAAACTTAAATAAAAAGATACCATTTAAAGTAAAATTTGAAGGAAATTATTTGTGGCAAATTTATTATTCTGAAAATACAGATAAATATTTTATGCTTGTACCAACTGAAGATGCTGATTATTCTGCATTTTTCTACTTGCTAAAGAAACAGCTAGAAAAAAAGAAAGTTGGAAAAATTTTTGTTCCTATCAGAAATGTAGGATACAGTAAAGAATATTTAAAAAAATCGCAATTTGAAGATATTGAAAATTATTTGTGGTTATTTACAAAAAATTGGCCATTAATTTATGAGGTTTATGACAAAAATGACAATTTGAGTATACAAATTGTAGGAGAAACAGAAGTTTATGGAAAAATAAAAAGTCATTATAAGATAGAACTTAAAAGTAAAGATGAGGCAAATCAATTTTATAAGTTGATTAAAGCTATGTTTATTTTACAAACAGAATTACCACATTATTTTACATTTAAAACTAATATTGGAAATACAGGTGAAATTAAGTTTTACATTGAAAATAGACAAATAGATTATGAAAGTATTGTTTCATGGATGAGTGAAGAATACAAAGTAGGAGAAAATAGAACTTTAGAAGTAAAAGAACTAATAAAGATTAATCTAAAAAAATTAGAAAATTTGAAACAAATAGTAGCAGAAC
>CATLUC010000092.1 GCA_950059165.1 uncultured Clostridium sp. | reverse complement strand
TAAGGTGAGAAATGGAATTGAATTATCTAAAAATATTTTTTTTAATACTGATAAATTAGTTGAAAATACTAAGGTTAAGATATCTTATACAGGTAAGCTTTTTCAAGAGGCTTCTGAAGAAGTTTCTATTCATTATGGTTTTGGTCTTAATTGGGATAATGTTAATGATGTTACTATGGAAAAGACTGATTTAGGTTTTCAAGCTGAACTTCAACTTTTAGAGGGGGATTCTTTTAATTTTTGTTTTAAGAATGAGAATGATGCTTGGGATAATAATGATGGGGAAAATTATATTTTTCCACTTGAAAAGGTTCAACATGAGTTGTTAGTTTTGGAGGATGAGCCTGTTGCTCTTGGTTCTGCTAGAAAACTTCGTAGGTCTTATTTGTGGAGTAAGAAGGTTCGCTTGGCTGTTTATAAGCTTATTACTTATCTTCCAAAGATTATTTCTGGAAATTATAAAAGAAAGTTAGAGAAAAAAGAAGGACAAGTTTAATTGTCCTTTTTATGTTTTGTAATAGTTTAAATAATTATTTCGTCATCGTCCTCACCGTAATTACTTCCTTTTAGTTTACTTTCTAGTCTTTTTTCTTCTTCTTTCATTGGTAGACCTGACATTTTAAAGAAATTTTCTATTAGGTTTGTTTTATTTTTTTCCCTTTCGTTTGCTCGTTTGTCTAGTTGTTGTTGTAGTTCTTCTCTTTTTTTGTCTACTTCTCCTATTTTTCCTTTTACTTCATATTTGTATATATTATTTTGTTTGTTTATACATGTTAAATCACTTATTGGTATTCCATCTGCTCCAATAAAGCATAGAAAATTTAAGTTTTCTTCTTTATCTTTTGCTGTTACACTCATTGTTGCAAGATATATGTTGTTTTTTTCGATATATGTTCTTATTTCTTTTGCTAATTCAGGTTCTACTTTCATACGTTGTAATATTGTAAAGGTTCCACCTATGTCATTTGGTAATGTTATATCATCCCATATGTCTGATGTTCTGCAATTTTTATTCCATGAGTAAAAGAATTCTTTGTATTCTCCCATTTCTTCGTTTGTATATCTTCGTATTAATAATTGCTTTTGTTTTTCTAAATCTTTATTTGGTGTTTCATCTCCTAGTATGCCTCCTTCTATTTCTTCTTTTTTTGTTATATTATTATTTTCATCAATTGAAAATAATACACTTGCTGATTTGTCATTTATTAATTTTGGTATAAGAAAGTGGTTTTCGTCTAGTTCTGCGTACTGTACTATTGCATTTGTTTGATATGTATGTTTTCGTCCGTTTGTAGTCTGTTACTTCACGGGTTTCTGTTTTATATATTGGTCCTGTTGCGTATATGTTTAGTGGACTTAATTGGTATATGGTATTTCCGTTTGTGTCAAGTATTGTATTTAAGTAGTTTTCTCTTCCTTTTTCGTCTTTATATCCTATTTGTGCTACATATCCAAATGGTTTTTCTAATATGTAAATTCCAGCATTTTGTATGCCTTTTTCTAGTAGTTGATTTGTAATTATTTGTTTTATTTCTATAATATTCATTTATGTTGCCCACCCTCCATTTATTTGTATTATTTGTCCTGTTGTGTAGCTATCTTCTATTAGCCATTTTACGCATTTTGCTATGTCTTGAGGGTCTCCTATTTTTTCTAGTGGTATTTCTTCTTGTATTTGTTTTAGTTCTTGTTTTGTGAATTTTTGGTTCATGCTGGTGTTTATTATTCCTGGTGCTATTGCATTTACTCTTATGTTTGATGGTCCTAGTTCTTTTGCTAGTGCTTTTGTTAGCCCGTTTATTCCTGCTTTTGATGCTGAGTATAGTACTTCCATTGATGCTCCTATACATCCCCATATTGATGATATGTTTATTATGCATCCATTTTTGTTTTGTATCATGCTTGGCAGTAGCTCTTGTGTCATTACAAAGGCTGAGTATAGGTTTGTGTTTATTATTTTGTGGAAGTCTTCGTCTGTTTCTTCTGTGTATATTTTGTATTCGCTTATTCCTGCGTTGTTTATTAGTATGTCTATTTTTTTGTATTTTTCTAGTGTGTATTGTATTATTTTTTTTGCTTCTTCTCTTTTGGTTATGTCTGCTTTTATTATGTCTATTCCGTATTCTTGTAGTTGTTTTGCTTCTTCTTTTGATTTGTTGTATCCTGCTATTATTTTTATTCCGTTTTTAGCTAGGTATTTTGCTATTTCTCTGCCTATTCCTTTTGATGCTCCTGTGATTATTGCTATTTTTTCCATTTGTACTACTACTCCTTTCTTTTATATGTTTTCTATTTATATGTTAAATATATTTTACTTTTTGAGATTTTTATTATTCAATTGTGAATTCTACTGCTGTATGTCTGTTATCGATTTTTTTTACTAATCTATATTGACCTTTTTCTAGTGTTCCATATAGGTTAGACCAATCTATTTTTTCTTCTGCTTTGCCTTTGCCGTTGATTTTGTATCCGAGTGCTTTTATTTGATAATCTTTGTTTTTTATTTCTACTTCTGTCCATTTTTCGTCTTGTTTTTTGTCTATTCTAAACCATTCATCATATCCTATTTGATTTGTTTGGTTGTTGTGTATTGTAATTGTGGCTCCTTGTTTTGTTAGTGTTTGTATTTTTATTTGTATGTTGTTATCGTTTTGTATATTGTTTTGTTCTTCATATTTTTCTCTGTATTCTTCTTGCATACCAAATACTCCCTGTCCTGGGATTATTGGGAAGTATTTGGGTGAAATTACAAAACCTTGATTTTGATTATTTTTGTCTTTAAATGTTACTAGGTAGGCTCCATGATATTTACTCCATTCTACGTTAATGTATTCTAGTTCCATTTTTGGGAAGTTTATTTTTGTGTATATTATTGATGAGATTTTAGCTATTTGTTTTGGTATTGTTCCATTGATCCATAGTGTGACTAAGATTGCTAATAATATGATTATTGTTGATATTACTGTTATTTTTGTTTTTTTGTTCATAAATTTCATCCCCTTTCTAGTTGTTATGATAACATAAAAGAGAGTAATTTTCAAATAATTGCTCTCTTTTTTCTAGTTGTGTTTTGAAAAATTTATTTTGGGTCATTGTGTGCCTGTCCCATTTATGCCCAAATCGCCTAAGTATTTTTCTTGTGGGTCTTCTATTTCTCTTTCTTTGAAGTGGTCTGGGACATAGTCATAACTATAATTAAATGTTACTGTTCCTCGGTAGTCTTTGAATTGTATGTTGGCACTTTCTACTACATAGTCTTTGTTTAGCTGTACTTTTTTGGTTAGGTCGTCTGCAAATGATATGCTTTTGTATTGCCTGTTTGATATTGATACATAGTAGTATCTTGGGTCAATTGATGCTAGGAATATTTCTTTAAATCCTGATGGTATTAATCCTAATGTTTTTTCTTTTATGATGTTTTTGTTTGTAAATAGTTGTTCTTTTTCTTCTTCGTTTATTGCGCTTTTTGTGTTGTCATAGTATTCGTATTTGTTTTGCTCTTTGTTATAGTTTAGTTGGTAATTTATTTTTTTATCGTAGTCTATATATGTTATGGCATATGGAAGTGGAGTTCCGTTTTGGTCTTTTATTGTTTCTTCGATTTGTTGTGGATAGTATGTTTCTTGTATTTTGTTTCCTATTTTTTTTGTTGTTACATAATATGATATGTTTGATGTGCTTTCTATTGTTTGGCTTACCGTATAGTTTTCTTCTTTGAAGCTGTTTGCTATTAGGTAAAATCGATAAAATGCTATGAATTTGTATGTGCTGATTGATAGGTATAGTAAGAATATTATAAGTATTGTTTTTGTTAGTGTTTTATGTTTGTTTTTTTTATGGCTACTGCTGTTGTTGTTTTGTGTTTTTTCGGTTTCTTGGTTTGTTTCTTGGTTGTTTTCTTTGTCTTCGATTTCGTCATTTAGTATGTATTCGTAGTTTATGTTGAATTTTTTTACTATTTCTTTTATTTTGTCTATGTCTGGGGTTGCTTCTTCGTTTTCCCATTTTGATACTGCTTGTCTTGATACTCCTACTATGTTTCCGAATTCTTCTTGTGATAGTCCTTTTTCTTTTCTTAATTTGATTAGTTTTTCACTTAATTTCATTTGTATCACCTTCTTTTTTTTATTTGAATGGTCTTTATGACTATTCTATAAGTAAATTATAATACAAATTACTGTTTTGTTCTACCATTTTTTCTTTGCTTTTTGTCAACTTTGGCTTACATTTTTGTTTTTATGGGCTTATGGGCCTTTGTTTTATTGTGGTTTCTTTTACTTTGTTGTTTTTGTCAAAAGATATGCAAAATTCGTAGTATTCACTGGAGCTAGCATATCCCCAATATGTTTTTTTTGATATACTTCCTGCTGAGTATGTGTATTGTTTTTCGCCTTCTTTGTTTTTGTATTCGTCATTTGGTTCTCCCAATAGTTTGATGGTTTCTTCTTCTGTTAGTCCTATGAGTGTTTTGTTGTCGTTTATTTCTTTGGTTCTTATGTGTTTACTATCAGGTGTTTCGCTTTGGAAACTTCCTAGTATTATTGTTGCGTATAGTAAAATGACTATGATTGCTAGGGTTTTTAGGGTTTTGCTGGCTATTTTTTTTGTGGTTATTATCCCAATTATTATAGCTATTATTCCTATGAATATTGCGTATGGTATACATGATACTATCAGTAGCATTATACATAATATAAAAAAAATAATGAAATTCATTTTTTCTATCATTCCTTCCCTAAGTCTAATTTAGTATGAATAGTTTTATTTTTTGTAATTTTATTATGAATTATTTTTGATAATTTAGTTGATATAAAGGCAACTATAATATTAGGGTTCTATAATATTAGTTGGGGTGGATAAAATCTCCACTATTGATATAGAGCCATACTTATAAAAAGCTTAAAAGCCAGTAACCAAGACTATTTCAAGACTACTGACCTATACGGAGCCACTTATCCGATTCGAACGGATGCCCCTCGCATTACAAGGAAAGTAGCTTTGACTTGCTCTTGATTATCTCAACTTATCATTATAACTAATTATACTCAATTTTTCTTGATATTTCAATAGTCTTTTTTATATAACATTCAAATTATAATATATTTTATGTTAAGGGAATCTTTACTTTTTTTTAATTATATTATATATTTATACAAGGAGGTGGAAAACTATATGATTAAAAAAATATTTTTTGACTTTGATGGAGTTTTAACAACAGATAAAACTGGTTCCTATACAAATAGTAAATATTTTTCACAAAAAATAGGAATGGATGCTCAAGAGTTATTAAGTAAAATAAAACAATTCGATGAAAAAATAGATGCTGGTAAAATATCTATAAAAGATGCATGGAAATCAATTTGTAAAGAGGCATAAGTTGAATTTAATCCAAATTGGTTACAAGAAGCCATTATAAATACACCAATTGATGAACGAATGCTAGAATATGCTAGATACTTAAAAAATAAATATAGTGTTGGTATTATAACAGATAACTCAACAGAACGTATGAATATTATTATGGAGCAAAATAAAGGATTTAATATCTTTGATACAATTATAATTTCAGAAGATGTCAAATGTACTAAAAAAGGAACTAAAATATTCGAAGTTGCTATACAAAGAGCAAATGTAAATGCTAAAGAATGTATTTTTATAGACAATAAACAGCAGAATGTGGATTCTGCAAAAAAAGCAGGTTTTATAGGGGTATATTTTGATGATGAAAAAAGAGATTATGATAATTTATTTAAAATAATTGATGAAATTATAAAAAACAACTAATTTGTTGATGTTAGCAAAAGACAAAAACACTCAATTGCAATTAGGACTTCAACAAGCAAAACAAAGACTAATAGTAGCAAGACATAGTTGGTAGAGTAGGTAGTTGCATCCTACTCTTTTTTTGAAGAATAACAGTGCATGATTAAAATTTTATGACCTTTTAGATTAATTTTCATGCCATGCCCGTTGTTCGTCTCAAGAAAATTCCGTAGAAATTTTCTGTAGAATGTATTTTTGTTGTATAGGTAAAATCTTCGATTTTTCCTATACAATAAAAGCCATCGACCAAGCAAACTTGCAAGACCGATGACCTTTTTATGGAGCCACTTATCCGATTCGAACGGATGACCCTCGCATTACAAGTGCGATGCTCTGGCCAACTGAGCTAAAGTGGCATTTATTTAGTTTGTGTATTTGGTAACCCGAACCGTTTAACAAACGTAAAGTTTGTTTTTGTAACGTTTTGGTGACCCGTACGGGAATCGAACCCATGTCTCCGCCGTGAAAGGGCGGTGTCTTAACCGCTTGACCAACGGGCCTTATTGGCAAAGAACTAAATAATTATTTGTTTAATTATTTAGTTCTTTTGGTGAGCTATCCGCGACTCGAACGCGGGACAACTTGATTAAAAGTCAA
>CATLUC010000091.1 GCA_950059165.1 uncultured Clostridium sp. | reverse complement strand
ATGGTGGTGCAAGTCTATATGTTTCTTTTCGACTAGCACTTTATGTAATGTAGAAGGATTGAGATGGCAAGTGAGAAAATAGAAGAAATACTAGAAATTACAGGACTAACAAAAGAACAATTAGAAAAAATAAAATAACAAAAACAAATAATAAAAAAACAAGCTTTAGATTTTTAATTAAGGTCTAAAGCTTGTTTTCTTAATACTAACATAATAGACCATAAAAATCCAAAAAAGAACTAAAAAAATGTTGAATAAAGAAGAAAAATATTATATAATAAATATGCAAGATTAAAAAGAGAGGAGAAAAACCAATGGAAAAGAGTTTCAGCGAAAGTTACAAACAAGCAGGAGTTGATGTAACAGCAGGGTACAAATCAGTAGAACTAATGAAAGAAGCAGTAAAAAGCACATATAACAAAAACGTAATATCAGATTTAGGAGGATTTGGTGGGCTTTTTGCCTTAAACGAAAAAGAAATAAAAGAACCAATTTTAGTTTCAGGTACAGATGGAGTAGGTACTAAATTAAAGTTGGCTTTTTTAATGGACAAACACGATACAATAGGACAAGACTGTGTTGCAATGTGTGTAAATGACATCATATGTTGTGGAGCAAAACCACTATTTTTCTTAGATTACATGGCACTAGGAAAAAATATACCAGAAGTAGTTGCAACAATAGTAAAAGGAGTTACAGATGGATGCAAAATGGCAGGATGCAGTCTAGTTGGAGGAGAAACAGCAGAAATGCCAGGTTTCTACAATCAAGAGGAATACGACTTAGCAGGTTTCTCAGTAGGAATTGTAGACAAAGAAAAAATACTAAATAATCAAACAATTGAAGTAGGGGACAAAGTAATAGGAATTGCCTCATCAGGAGTTCATTCAAATGGATTTTCTTTAGTTAGAAAAATCTTCAATATAAATGAAGAAACTATAAAAGAATATAAAGAAGAATTAGGAATGACATTAGGAGAAGCATTACTTACACCAACTAAAATATATGTAAAACCAATTTTAGAACTATTACAAAATATACAAGTAAAAGGAATTTCACATATTACAGGTGGAGGATTTTACGAAAATATGCCAAGAATGCTAAGAGAAGGTGTATCTATTGAAATTAAAAAAGATTCTTATCCAGTACCACCAATTTTTAAATTGATTCAAGAAACAGGAAATATAGAAGAAAGAGATATGTATAATACATTTAATATGGGAATTGGAATGGCAGTAATAGTAAAAAAAGAAGATGTACAAAAATCAATTGAAATACTAGAAAAACAAGGCGAAAAAGCATATGAAATTGGAGAAATAGTAGAAATGAAACAAGAAGGACAGGTCTCAATTGTTTCATAATAATAATAAAAATATATAAACTTTTGAATTTTAATAAATGAGACAAATAGGAACTATCCCTCTTGTCTCAAAGTGGAGGTTATAAATGGAAGTAAAAAGAATTTATGTAAAAAAGAAAGAACCATTTAATGGAGAAGCAAAAGCACTACTTGCAGACTTGCAAGAAAATTTAAGGATAAAAACATTAAAAAATATAATCATTTTAAATAGATATGATGTTCAAGGGCTTTCAGAAGAAATTTTTGAACAAGCTAAAAACACAGTGTTTTCAGAGCCACAAGTAGACGAATGCTATGTAGAAGAATATCCATTTGAAGAGCAAGACTATGTATTTGGTGTAGAATATTTACCAGGTCAATTTGACCAAAGAGCAACAGCTTTAGAAGAATGTTTGCAAATATTAGCAAGTGGAAATAGACCAGTAGCTAGAACAGCAAAAATATATGTTTTGCAAGGAGAAATAACTAGTGAAGAAACTTTAAAAATCAAAAATTACATGATTAACCAAGTAGATTCAAGAGAGTGTCTTTTAGAAAAACCAGAGAATTTAGAACAAAAAGCACAAGTACCAGAAGATGTAGCAATTGTTACAGGTTTTACCGAAATGACAAAACAAGATGCAGAAAAGTTTTACCAAAAATATGGCTTTGCCATGGACTTTGCTGACCTAGAATTTTGTCAGAAATATTTTAGAGAAGTAGAAAAAAGAGACCCAAGCCTAACAGAAATGAAAATGATAGATACATACTGGTCAGACCATTGTAGACATACAACCTTTTTAACAAAGCTAGATGTATTAGATATAAAATGGGACTTATTACAAAAAGTTTATGAAGATTATTTAAAAGCAAGAGATGTAGTTTATGAAAATAGAAAAGCAAAAGATATTTGCCTAATGGATATTGCAACAATTGCTGCAAAAGAGCTAAAAAAAGCAGGATATTTAAAAGAATTAGACGAATCAGAAGAAATCAATGCTTGTAGCATTAAAGCAGAAATTTTAGTAGATGGAAAGCAAGAAGAATATCTAATTATGTTCAAAAATGAAACACATAATCATCCAACAGAAATTGAACCATTTGGAGGGGCTGCAACTTGTTTAGGTGGAGCAATTCGTGACCCATTATCTGGTAGAGTTTATGTGTACCAAGCAATGCGTGTTACAGGTTGTGGTGACCCTAGAAAATCAATTGAAGAAACATTGCCAAACAAGTTACCACAAAGAAAGCTAACAAATGAAGCAGCAAGAGGTTATAGTTCTTATGGAAATCAAATAGGGCTTGCAACAGGGCAAGTAGCAGAAATTTATCATGATGGATATGTAGCAAAACGTATGGAAATAGGAGCTTTAGTTGGAGCAGCACCAAAAGAAAACGTAGTTCGTAAAAGGCCAGTTCCAGGAGATATTGTCATTTTATTAGGTGGAAAAACTGGTAGAGATGGTTGTGGAGGTGCAACAGGTTCTTCTAAAGCACATACAAGTGAATCACTAACAACTTGTGGAGCAGAAGTGCAAAAAGGAAATGCACCAGAAGAAAGAAAAGTACAAAGACTATTTAGAAATCCTGAAGTTACAAAAATAATAAAAAGATGTAATGACTTTGGAGCAGGTGGTGTATCTGTTGCAATTGGAGAATTAGCAGATGGATTAGAAATCAATTTAGACAAAGTACCTAAAAAATATGAAGGCTTAGATGGAACAGAACTTGCAATATCAGAATCACAAGAAAGAATGGCAGTAGTGGTAAGCAAAGAAGATGCAGATAAATTAATCAAATATGCAGAAACAGAAAACTTAGAAGCAACAATAGTTGCAAAAGTTGTAGAAGAACCAAGAGTAAAAATCTATTGGAGAGGAAATCTAATTGTAAATATTACAAGAGAATTCTTAGACACAAATGGTGATGTAAAAAATGCAACAGTACAAGTAACAAAACCAGAAGAAGAAAAATCATATTTCAAAAAGGAAAAAGTGGAAAACATAAAAGCTAAATGGGAACAAACTATTAGTAACCTAAATTGTTGTTCACAAAAAGGATTAGTAGAACGATTTGACAGCACAATTGGGTCAAACACAGTAATAATGCCATTTGGTGGAAAATATCAATTAACACCAAGTCAAGGAATGGTTGCAACAATACCAACCTTAAAAGGTTATACAAATAGTGGAACAATTATGACATATGGCTATAATCCATATTTAGCAAGTTGGAGCCCATTCCATGGAGCAATTTATGCAATTGTAGAATCTGTTTCTAAATATGTAGCTCTAGGAGGAGATTATAAAAAAGCTTATTTAACATTACAAGAATATTTTGAAAAACTAAGAAATGAGCCAACACGTTGGGGAAAACCATTTGTAGCACTTCTTCGGAGCATATTATGCACAAAAACAATTAAAAATAGCAGCAATTGGTGGAAAAGACAGTATGTCAGGTTCTTACAATGAACTAGATGTACCACCAACACTAGTATCTTTCTGTATTGGAGAAACAGATACAAGCAAAGTCATATCAAATGAATTTAAACAAATTGACTCAAAAGTTATGTTCCTAGAAACAAAAATGGGACAAGACAATATACTAGATTTTGAAGACTTAAAAGAAAATTATGAAATAATCCATAAACTAATAAATGATGGAAAAGTATTGTCAGTAAGCACAATTACAAATGGTGGAATAGCAGATTTAATCACAAAAAGCTGTATAGGAAATAAAATAGGCTTTAAAGCTGTTTCAAATGACATGGACTACTTCTATCCATATTATGGTTCATTTGTAATTGAACTAAAAGAAGATGTAAATGTAGAAAAATTAAAACATTTAGGAAACACAATAAAAGAAGAAAAAATAATTATAAATGAAGAAACTATGGACTTAGAAGAATTAATAAAAATATGGCAAGCACCACTAGAAAAGGTATTCCCAACTAAAGTAGAAGAAAACAAAACAGCAAAAAGTATTATAAGTAATAAAACCTGTACATTAACAAGAAAAATGCCAATTACAAAACCACGTATTTTTATACCAGTATTCCCAGGGACAAACTGTGAATATGATGTAGCAAGAGCTTTTGAAGATGCAGGTGGAATTACAAATACAGTAGTATTTAAAAATTTGAAACCTGAAAACATAGCAGAATCAATAGAAATATTTGCAAAAGAAATAGAAAAAGCACAAATTATTATGATACCAGGTGGATTTAGTAGTGGAGATGAACCAGACGGTTCAGGAAAATTCATAGGAGCAGTATTTAGAAATCCAAAACTAAAAGACTTAATACATAAACATCTATATGAACAAGATGGCTTAATGTTAGGAATTTGTAATGGTTTCCAAGCATTAGTAAAACTTCGGATTATTACCATATGGAGAAATTAGGCAAATGGACGCAAATGCCCCAACGCTAACATTTAACACAATTTCAAGACATATGTCTAGAATGGTACAAACAAAAGTAGTATCTAAGATGTCACCATGGTTTAGCAAAGTAGAACTAGGAGAACAATTTACTATTCCAATTTCTCATGGAGAGGGTAGATTTATTGTTTCAGAAGAATTAGAAAAACAATTGATAGAAAATGGACAAATAGCTACACAATATGTGGATTTCCAAGGAAATGGTACATATGACATAGAATATAACCCAAATGGTTCAATAGATGCAATAGAAGGTATTACTAGTCCAGATGGTAGAATTCTTGGTAAAATGGGACATTCTGAAAGATGTTATCGTGATATTATGAAAAATATGCCAGGGAATAAAGACCAAAAGATTTTTGAATCAGGAATAGAATATTATAGATAGTTTGTAAAAGAATTGTTATTTGGCTAGGCGAACAAGTTTGAAATCAATGAGGCGTACTCTTGTACGTTGATTTGATTTCAAATGAAGTCCAACAACGCCAAATGCAATTATGTTACAAACTAAAGAGAGGAATAAAAATGGAAAATAATAAATATATAACACCACTATCAGGTAGATATGCAAGCCAAGAAATGAATAGTTTATGGTCAAATGACAGCAAATATTCAACATGGAGAAAGTTGTGGGTAGCTTTAGCAGAAACTGAAAAAGAATTAGGAATTGACATAACAAACGAGCAAATAGAAGAAATGAAACAAAACATAAACAATATTGATTATGATATTGTATCAGCAAGAGAAAAAGAATGTAGACATGATGTAATGGCACATGTATATGAATTTGGGCTAAAATGTCCAAAAGCAAAGCCAATTATCCACTTAGGAGCAACTTCTTGCTATGTTACAGACAATACAGACGTAATTTTAATGTCACAAGCATTAGAATTAGTTAAGCAAAAGCTACTTGTAGTAATCAGTAATTTAAAAGATTTTGCAATGAAATATAAAAACGTTACTTGTTTAGGATATACGCATTTCCAACCAGCACAATTAACAACAGTTGGAAAAAGGGCGACTCTATGGTTACAAGATTTAATTGAAGACCTAGAAGAACTAGAATTTGTACAAAGTCATATGAAATTATTAGGTTGTAAAGGAACAACAGGAACACAAGAAAGCTTTATGAAGCTATTTAAAGATGAAGAAAAAGTAAAACAAATTGACAGTAAAATAGCTCAAAAAATGGGATTTAGCAAAGTATATGCAGTATCTCGGACAAACATATACTAGAAAATTAGATAGCAGGGTTTTAAGTGTATTATCACAAATAGCTGGAAGTTGTTCAAAATTTGCAAATGATATGAGACTATTACAACATGAAAAAGAATTAGAAGAACCATTTGAAAAAGGTCAAATAGGTTCATCAGCTATGGCATATAAAAGAAACCCAATGAGAAGTGAAAGAATAAATTCACTTTCAAGACATGTTATGGCATTAACAATAGACCCTACTATAACAGCTGCAACACAATGGCTAGAAAGAACTCTCGACGACTCAGCAAATAAAAGAATTTGTGTTCCAGAAAGCTTTTTAGCAGTAGATGCAATATTGATTTTATATGCAAATATCTCTAAAAATATTGTTGTTTATGAAAATGTAATAAAAACAAACATGATGCAAGAACTTCCATTTATGGCAACAGAAGAAATATTGATGAATGCAGTTTTAAAAGGTGGAGATAGACAAGAATTACATGAAAAAATAAG
>CATLUC010000090.1 GCA_950059165.1 uncultured Clostridium sp. | reverse complement strand
TTGCTTTTGCCTGCCCCTCGTGAAAACACACTCTAAAATCGCGATACAAAAACTCTACACCATATTTTTTTGCCATATCTTGTGCTACTTGGATTAAGATTTCATGTTTTTGATATGGGCTTACCAACAAAGTAGTAGAAAAACAATCATATCCATTTTCTTTTGCATATTTTGCAGTTTGTTCTAAGCGAACTAGATAGCAATAATCTTGGCATCTTGTTTGTAAGCTTCCTATCGTATTTTTGCAAAAATCAACTAAACCATAATTTTCTTCAAAAATGGCTTCTACTCCTATATTTTTTGTATATTCTTTTAAACAATCTCTTCTTTGTTTGTATTCCATATAAGGGTGAATTGTAGGGTTAAACCAATATACTGTTGGTTCAATATTTTCATCTCTTAAACTCTTTATACAGTACACACTACAAGGTGCACAACAAGTATGTAATAATAATTTCATTTTTAATCACCTATTGTTACAATTCACAGTCCTAATTTTATATACAAAATTTATTATATTTTTATAAAATAACAAATCGGGGGGACCAGCAAATTATAGAGTGTTATCAAATTTTTATTTTTAATAAAAATTTGATTTACAGTCTATTATGTAGCTGGGAGTTATTTTATAAAAATACTAATAAATTTTGTTATTACTTATTACAACTGTGAATTGTAATTACCTATTATATATTTTCTTCTGGTACATCATACCCCAAATGCCTGTAAGCAGGTGGCAAAGCTTTCCTACCTCTTAATGTTCTTGCAATAAACCCAATTTGTATCAAATATGGTTCATAGACATCTTCTATTGTGTCTATTTCTTCACCGATACTTACAGCTAAAGCCTCTATTCCGACAGGTCTTCCACTATATTGAATAATCATGGTATCTAGTATTTTTCTATCAATTTCATCTAAACCTAATTCGTCAATTTCCAGCTTATTTAATGCATGTTTTGTTATTTTTAAATCGATATTTCCGTCTCCTAAAACAATTGCATAATCTCTTACCCTTTTTAATAAACGGTTTGCAATTCTTGGTGTTCCTCTTGACCTTCTTGCAATTTCTACTGCTGCTGCTTCTTCTATTTCTACACCTAAAATTTTGCTTGAACGTTTAACAATAGTTGTTAAATGTTCTATTGAGTATAATTCTAATCTATGAACTATCCCAAAACGGTCACGTAATGGTGTTGTTAAAGAACCTGCTTTTGTTGTTGCACCAATTAAAGTAAATTTTGGTAAGTCTAATCTTATTGATTTTGCACTAGGACCTTTTCCTATTACAATGTCTAATGTATAATCTTCTAAAGCCGGATATAATATCTCTTCTACACTTTTACTTAGTCTGTGAATTTCATCTATAAATAATACATCAAATTCAGATAAGTTTGTTAATAAAGATGCTAAATCTCCTGGTTTTTCAATTGCTGGTCCTGATGTAATTTTAATATTAGAATTCATTTCATTTGATATAATATTAGACAATGTTGTTTTTCCAAGCCCAGGTGGTCCATATAATAAAACATGGTCTAATGGCTCATTTCTTTTTTTAGCAGCTTCTATGTATATTTTCATATTTTCTTTTACTTTATCTTGACCAATATATTCTTTTAAAGTTTTAGGTCTTAGAGAATTCTCAAATGTTTCTTCGCCTTGATTTTCTAACCTTGATGTTAAAATTCTTTCTTCTTCCATTAAATGCTCCTTTCTTGAGACAAATTAGACCTATCCCTCTTGTCTCATTTTAGTAAATTATTTACACTTACTGAATTAGATATATCTAACTCTATTTTCATATTTTGATAATAATTATTTAACCTAATTTTAGTTTCTTCATTTAGTTGTTCCCATTCTAAAGTTTCCCCTGTTTGCCTATCATACCATTGTTCATCATAATATTCACCAGCTGTAATAATTCTTTCATTGTTTAAGCAAATAAAATCTTTACTTTTGAACATATTTGTACCCAAAGAAAATTTATCATCTAAGTTGCATAAATAAGCTAATGTTGGTTTAATATCTAATTTATTAACTGGCTTATCTATTTGAGTATTTTCCATTTTTGGAACTTTAAATCCACAAGCCACCCTTGTGTAATTTAGCTTTAGGTCAACATCTGTGATATCTTCATTTATATAACTTAAAAAATCTAACAATTCATCATTATACATATTAAGACCATTGTGGTCACCAAAAACCAAAATTGCTGTATCTTCATATAACCCTACATTTTTTAATTCTTGTATTAAAATACCAAAGGCATAATCTGCATAATTCATGGCTTCTAAATAGTTTCCAAAATAAGTATCTTTGTATTTTCCAACATTTATATTAACCTTTTGCCTATCTTGTAATCCTTCTAGTGTGTATGGTGTATGTGAAGATGCTGAAACAATATAAGAAAAAAATGGTTTATCATATTGTTTCCACTTTTGGACTGCTTGCCTATATAACAATTCGTCTGATAAATCTCCATTGATATTTTCTGATGTATCTTCAAACTGTTCTTTTAGTACTAATTCATTTAGGTTAAAACGGCTATACACATTTCCCCTGTTCCAAAAATATGGATAATTTCCATGCATAAATGAAGTATGATAGCCCTTTTGGTTAAAAATTTTAAAAATATCATCATAGTTATTTGTATAATATCTACTAAATGACATTCCATTTTCCATTGGGTATATTGATGTTATTGTTGAATGTTCTGAATCTGCTGTTGTAGAATAACTTTGCATATGCATATTTGTAAATGTGATATTTTTGCTTAAAAATTCATTTAAGTTTGGTGTAATTTCTTTTCCATTTATTTCTTTATTTATTACAAATTCTTGCATTGCTTCTAATTGTAAAATTATAACATTTTTATTTTCTAACACTCCTGCTAATTCATATACTTCTTCTCCATATTGATTTTCATAAGTTTGTTTTAATGTTTCATAATCTTTTTCCATATCATCATAATTTTTATATTTTGTTCTTTTTTTCATTGTAAGGTTATTGGCAATATCTGATATATGATAGCCATAAATTGTAGATTTTCTAATTTGTAGGTCTTTATTATAAGAAAGCTCTGTTCCCATTTTGATATATGTTACTCCTATAAATGAAAAAATGCCTACTCCTATGCTTTCAATTAAAGCTTTTGCAATTATTTGCTTTTTAGTATTTTCTTTTTTCTTTTCTATTTTTAATATTTTCTTCAATAATGGTATAAGTATAATAAAAATATCTAAAAAGTATAGAATTTGTTTAAACTGCATAACCATTGGTAATGTACTTAGTATTTCCTCTCCATATTGAAGATTGCTAATTTGTGCAATTGAAAGCACATTATTTGAAAATATATAATAAATATGGTCTGCAAATAAGAGTAAACTAACAAAAATATTTATAACAATACTTGCAATTATTCTTGCTCTATTTGGTAAAATTCCTAAAAAGCACACACTTGTAATAATAAAACAAATTGTTCCAACTATTGTTTCTGCTTCTAGATTACCTTCTACTGTTATAGTGCTATAATAAAATAACAAAGTTTTGAAAAACAATAAAATGCCTATTAAAACTACAAACCACATTGAATTTAATATTTTATTTATTATTTCTTTATTTTCCACAAATTTTGCTCCTTACATTTGCTCTTATTATCCGATGAAATCTTCTATAATTTTTAACATTTTCTTATTATTTCTAATGTACTGTTTTGGCTTAAAACTTTTGACTTTTTCTAGAGCTTGTTCTAATTGTTCTACTCCTGCAATTCCTATAATATAGCCTTTTTCATTAAATAACTCTACTATTTCTTTTTGATGGTCATTTACATGTTCTTTGTATTTTTCAAGTCTTGGAACTGCTATAACTTTTTTGCCTTTTGTTATACATTGCATAATTGAACCTACTCCGACCATGTGTAATTATGATATTTGCTTCATTTTGCAATTTTTCTAATTCTTCTTTTGATACTAATTCTAAGTTTTCTATTTCTTTGCAATTTACTTTTGTGTATCCTGCTTGTACAACAACTTTTTCTTTTATTATTCCTTTTTTAATTAATTTTTCTATTTCTTCTATTAACCTGTGGAAACTATTATTTTGTGTTCCTAATAATACTAAAATCATTAATAAATCGAACCTCCATATACTGCTTTTGGATAAAGTTCTAGCATTTCTTCCCATTGTACAATAAAAAGGTCTGCTATTTTGTAAATAAGTTTTCCTGTTGCTGTTTTTTTGTTGCGATTTGCAAATGTTTCTATATAAATTATTTTACTTCCAAATATTTTTCCCATAATACACATTGGACCTGCTGTATGTGTTCCTGTTGTTACTACTACATTTGGTCTAATTTTGAAGTATAAATATATTGTTTTTAAACATAGATAAAAGTATTTAAAAATATAAGTAAATAGCTTTGCTCTTGTTCCATATGGTAAAAAATATAGCCTTTTTTCGTATTTTTCTTTTAAGTTTTCATTTGTTTTGTCTTTTTCAGTTATTATTGTGTAATCGTATTTTTTAAATAATGGTTCTAGTTGCATTAGTTCGTTTAAATGCCCACCTGTGCTTGCTATAAATAATACTTTTTTCATTTTTTTACTTTCCTTTTTAAAGCTTATTACTTGGTTGAAAACAAATTTAATTTTCAATCTTAGCTTTCAGTTGATATTATACCCTTTTTTTGGCTTAATGTCTAGTAAAAAATAAAAATTTGGGCATATTGGTGCCTGTCCCAATTATGCCCAAATTAAACTTATATTACTATACACTTTTTATAATCATAAAAAAGATGACTTGCATTTTTTACAAATCATCTTCTTTTTATGTCTTATGCTCTTGGATGTGCTTTTCTATAAACATTTTTTAACCCTTCATCTTGGAATTGCATATATACTTGTGTAGAAGATATATCTGAATGTCCAAGCATTGTTTGGATTGCTTTTAAATCTGCTCCATTTTGCAAAAGATGTGTAGCAAAAGAATGTCTTAAAACATGTGGTGTAATGTCTTTTGTAATATGTGCTTGTTCTTTATAATATTTAATAATTTTCCAGAAACCTTGTCTTGTTAACCTGCTACCATTGATGTTTACAAATAATGCTTCTTCTCCTTCATTTTTTATTAAAATATCTCTTGCTTCTTCTACATATTCTTTTAATGCTTTTAATGACATATTTCCTAATGGTATGTTACGTTGTTTATTTGCATGTTTGCATGTTACATATCCTTCATCTAAATTAACATCTTCTATATTTAAAGAGATTATTTCTGTTACTCTCATTCCTGTTGCATAAGCAAATTCAAGCATAGCTTTATCACGAATTCCTTTTAAATCAATATCTTTTGGTTGGTCTAATAATAATTCTACCTCTTTTGCTGTTAATACACTTGGAATTCTTTTTTCAATCTTTGGTGATTGAATATTTTGTGTTGGATCTACTTTTACTTTTTTGTTTTTTAATACAAATTGATAAAAAGAACGTATAGATGCAATTCCTCTAGATATACTAGATGCCTTTTTTCCTTGTCCTTGTAAATCTCTGATATAATCTTTAATATCTTCTTCTTTTACTTTGTTATAGTGAATATCACAAGCCTCTAAATAGTTTTTAAATTGTTTTAAATCTCTTTTGTATGATTGTAATGTGTTATCTGATAATTTCTTATCATTCTCTAAAAAATCAAAAAAATACTTTAATTGTCTTTCCATTTATTTCCCCTACCCTTTACTATATTTAAAAATAATCTATTAACATAAATTATATATGTTATATCAAAGAATTTGAAAATTGTAAATAGGTTTTTGAATATTTTTTAAAAATATTTTATTACCCCTTTTAAAATATTTGTCGAAATAAATACTTCAATCATTGATGACACAAGCAAAAGTGCCAACATTATTAAAGAAAAAATAGTATGTCTTACAACTTCAATTTTTATATTTTCTTTATTTCTGTCTTTTATAATTGATTTATATAATTTAAATCCACTAATTGCCAATGCAAGCATTGCTGGTATAAACAAAATGTTTTGCATAAGTAGTAAAATTAGCACAAATACTGTACCTTGTTGTAATCCCATAATGGTAATACAAACTGCAATAGTATAACCTAAGCAAAAGCCACGATACAAAACAACCCCAAACACAACTGGCAATCCAATTACAGTAGTTCCAAAAAACCATAAAACTATAGCCAAGGTCATATTTTGTCCAATACTGTTTTTCAGTAATTCCATATTATTTAGGCTTTGTGTACTTTTCATTTTCTCTATAAAACTATTCATATATGTAGTAACTTCTTGCTTTTGTGCTTCTTGCATATTATTAACAAAGAATACACCTAAAAATATTCCAATAATAAAAATCAATGATACAATTACATATTCTTTTTTATTGTTTCCAATATGTTCTTTAATAATTTCCAAAAACCTTATTCGTTTGTTTCTCTTCATAAAACTTCTCCTTATCTTTATACCTAATGTATATTCAATAAGGATTTTTTTAGAACATGTGACGTTGGGGACGTTTCCTTTTTCACATTTTTGTGACATTGGGGACACATCTATTATTTTATAAATG
>CATLUC010000089.1 GCA_950059165.1 uncultured Clostridium sp. | reverse complement strand
ATTAGATTGCTCCTAGAATTTCCTTTTTGTCTGTTACTCCAACAAAAGTTTTTTCTACTTTCCCATTTTTTACAACTATTATTGTTGGTATACTCATAACATTATATTCCATTGCCAAATCTTGATTTTCGTCTACATTTACTTTACCTACTTTTAAGGTATCTTCATTTTCTTTAGCAATTTCGTCAATAATAGGTGACATCATTTGGCATGGTCCACACCAACTAGCATAAAAATCTACTAATACTGGTTTATCTGATTTTAACACCTCTTCTTCAAAATTTTGATTTGTTATTTTTAATACACTCATCTCTTAAATTCCTCCTTATATTTTATTATATCCATTTTAATGGCTTCTTATAAATTGAATTACTTGCATTCCTGCAACTGTTCCTTCATAAACTGCTTTTGAAATTTGTAGCAGTCCGTCCGAGTACAGTCTCCACAAGCATAAATGCCTTTTACATTTGTTTCCATATCCTCATTTACAATAATTTTATTTTGCGAAGTCATAATTCCTAATTTTTTGGCAAAGTCTAGACTTCCTGCTACTCCTTGAGCTATGAAAATACCATCTGTTTTTAAGCTTGTGCCGTTTTTAAATTGTATTTGTTCTACTTTATCTTTTCCGTTAATTTCTTTTATTTCCTTTGTTTCAATATCTATATTATCTGCCCTAAATTCTGGCTTTTTTTCTCCATTAGTTAAAATAGTTATTTTCTTTGCAATTGCAAGTAGTTCATTTACTTCTGAAATAGCATAATCCCCACTACCTATTACACATACTTCCTTATTTCTATAAAAAAATCCATCACATACAGCACAATAGCTAACTCCCTTGCCTTCAAATTCTTCTATTCCTATTATTTTAGGTTTGTTTTTAGCATTTCCTGTTGCTAAAATAATAGCTTTTGCTTCATATTCTGATTTTGGTGTTATTACTTTAAATCCATTTTGTGAAATTTGAATTTTCGTTGCTTCTTCCATTTTTACTGCCACACCTAGATTTTGTGCTTGTTTTATTCCTGTTTCATATAATTGTTTTCCACTTATTCCATCTGAAAATCCATAATAATTTTGAATTAAATTTGTTTTTTCTAAAGCAGATTTTCCTTGATATAGAACCACAGTGTTTAAATTTGCTCTTGCAATATATAAACTTGCTGTTATTCCAGCAGGTCCTGCTCCAATTATTAAACAATCATACACCATTTAATTTTACTCCTTCTAATTTTAATAAAAATTGTTTTAATTCTATTCCTAATGCATATCCTACTAATTTATTATTTCGTCCAATCACCCTATGGCAAGGAATTATAATTGGAATTGGATTTTGGTGATTTGCCATTCCAACAGCTCTAGCAGCTTTTGGATTTCCAACTTCTTTAGCAATCTGCCCGATAGCTTTTTACCTCTCCATAAGGAATTTTTTGCAAACGTGTCCATACCTTTTTCATAAAGTCATTACCTTTAGGGTTTAAAGGTACACTAAAATTCTTCCTCTTACCATCCAAATATTCTTCTAGTTGCTTTTTTGTTTCTTCTAAAAGCTCGGTATCTTTTTTTATTAAATCTTCTTTGATTTCTTGATTTATCCATATTTCAATAATTTTATTATTTTCTTCTACTATTGTAATTTTTCCTATTTTAGTATTGATAGTTTTGCAGTATTTCATACTTAAATTTTCTCCTATTAATGCATAATATCTTCTTTATCGTTTTCATTTTTTTGTACTATTAATTTTTTTCCTTTTCTTTCTGTATATTTTTTTGTTTTTTCTATAATATCTTTTGATGAAATTTGAATATATGTCTGTTCTTCATCTGAATAAAAATAATATACAGGAAAATCTGACAAATCTAATTCAATTACAGATAATATTTTTATTTTATCTTCAACCTCTTCTACATACTCATAAGTATTAAATTTCTTACTTTCAAATTTATCTAAAACAGAGCTAAAAAAAAGTATTTTATAAAACTCCTTTTGTTCGTTTGTTCCAGCTTTTTGGTCTCTAAATTTTATCAATTTATTTAAAATTTGTAGTTTATGTTGTAATATTTCGCTTTTAGAAAGATTATCTGCATTAATTCCTTGAGATTTTAAAAACTTTTTAAAATGACCTGTATTTTTTACTTCATCTCTCAGTAATTTAAAAACAATATTATTATAGTCATATTTAATACAACCTGTTTTGATATCTATTTGTTTCAATTCTTCTGGTGAAATTTCCTTCACATCTTGTGCTTCTTCATATAAGCTTTTTGTTCCAAAAAAATTTGTCTGCAATCCAAATCTACAATTTTCAATATCTCCTGCTATATTGGTATAATATTTATCCCCATTTTCACCCCAAAATATTAAAGAAACATCTTCAATATTAATTGGTCTTTTGACATTTGACTTTTTGTATATTAACTTTGATTTTATTCCTAATCTCTCTAATAATTGATGATACGTTAAATTAGCTGTTCGACATATTAGCCTTGTATCTTCATCATCTTCTATGTTAATTTCTCTATTATATATTTCATATAATAATTCTTTATTTGTTCCATAAGCAAATCTTTCATCATAAGAAATATTCTTACAGATATTTTCATATAAATATCTTGCTTTTTCTTTGATTGTCCAACTAGGATTAACATCTTCTAATAATTTTATAAATTTCATAATTTATTCCTTAAACTATTTTTTTAATTTCTATTATGAAATTTATTATAACATACTTTTACATAAATTATCAACTGGTTTAAATTTAATTAATAATAATGATATCTATTATTATTCGACATAGAACCATAAATTCCTGTTGTAGAAATAGTAATAAATTTGATAGAATAAATATCGCAATAAACTAAACTATCATTTTCAAATGAACGTAATAATATGTAACTAGCCCCAACATCTTCCAAAATGCCTATTCTATCTACTAAATTATTTGTTCCAATCAAAAACTCCACTCTCATCAATTTCCCTATTTGTTCTCTTAAAAATGCTGGTGTATAAATAGGATTTGTTAAAATTTCTGGTGAATTTTGATTAATATCAACTTGTCTATTTTCTCTTACTTCAGAATTTTCCATACTCAAATCACTCCTAATAAAAAATTATGTTTGGGAATATTTACTTGTTGGACGATAAAAGCAATGTTCACCTAATCTTGTATGAAGTGTTCCAGAACCATTGCTTGGAAACGTAGACGAACAACTTGGTCTAAATGGATTTAAATACCATAAACAATTTCCTATTTCATTTAATCTGTTTCCTGCTAATGCCCAATCTGCAATATAATAATGTACATCTGTTGGTGTCATATTATAAATATTTTGAGCATTATACTGATTTCTTATTGTTTCTCTTGCACAATCAAATTGTCCTTGTTGAAAAATTATGTTTCTGATATTTCCACCTTGTGACACTCTAGCATATTCTCCCTCTGGTGCATAAACTCTATTCATAGTAACTGTTGCAACAGCTTTCATTCCATTGTCTCCCTCTCCGTCCGAGCTTCACACTGCACAATTCTTGCTAATAATTCTCTATCTGAATATGCCATAAACTCCTCCATTCGAACACTTATGCTCTATTTATATTAATCTTCCCTATACATTATATTAACTACTTATGAAATTTGTTCCTAATTCGCAAAAAAAAAGAACACTTTTGTGTTCTTTATAAATATTTTCTAATTATTATCTACATATTTTTCTACAAGTTTTAATAATTCTTCTGCAGTTTTTATTTGTTGCTCTGTTTCTTCTTGTTTTACAATGAATTCATCATCATAGTCTGAATCTTCTCTTACTGTTGTAGCTTCTGCAATTTTATGTCCAAGTTTCTTAGGAAAGATTTCTACATTCACATAATTTTTGTTAAAATATGCTATTCTACTCTATGCTTTGATAATTCCTTTGATATTTTAGGACTCACTTAACACCACCCCTTCTTTTTGAACATTCATATAAAATGGCATCGCTTCTAACCAATAATTGAACTTATCCATATTTTTTAATAATGGAGATACACTAAAATCGAAGTTATTATCACACTCTACATCATAAGCCAAATGTGAAACTTCACTTCTATATTTTACAATTTCATCATCATTCAAATCTGTTAAAATCATAATATCTATATCTGAACATTTATTAAAATCTCCGTCTTGCATATGAACCATAGAGTATAATCTTTTTTACTCTGTTACCTAAAAGCTCATTTATACCCATTATAAATTGATTTATTATTTGATTTACATTATTTGGTATCTTTTTCATTATTCTTAATATTCCTTTCCACATTGATATATCTATTATACCATAAATTTTAAATTTTGTAACATATTTTTCTTAATTATGATATTAGATTCCAAAATGTAAGAACAAATCGGAAAGCCTTAATATTTGCATAATTTTAACTTTCTTCTTTGGCTTTCCGTGAATTTGTTCGTGTGCCAATTTTACGCAAGTAAAATTGTGTACAACATATTTTATATATTAGGAAAGTCAGGTATGACTTTCCTAATATATAAAAAACAAGCTTTTTAAGTTGCGAACATAGTTTACCATATGTTATAATCTAATTGGTGATTATTTTGAAAATTTTATTTGAAAACACAACAAAATATAGCAAAGACGTTTACAACCAATTCCTTGCCTTTCATAGAAAAAAATATCATTTCACTTATGTAACATATACTGTTATAATAGTTGCCCTTATTTTATTTTGCTTAGTTTTGCAAGTAAAATATCACAATTTTACTATTGCTATCATTTTTTGCAGTGGATTAACTATCTTTATTTTATGGCGACTTTTTAAGCCTATTTCAGACGTTTCCAAAGAATACAAAAGTGATAAAATTCAAAATGAAAAGGAATTCACCTTTAAATTTTATGATAATTTTTTTACTGTTGAAGATAACAAAGAATATATCAAAATGAATTATTTTCAATTATACAAAATTTTTGAAACACAAGATTTCTTTTATTTATACATAGACAAAAAACATTCCTTTTTAATAGAAAAATCTAAATTTAAAAACAATACTTCAACTTTATTTTCCAAATTTATAAAGAAAAAATGTTGGTGGAAATATAGGTTTTACCATAAATCTTTATAATATTTTTGCATATTTATAATATACTTTTAATAATATATTTGTTAAATACAATTTAGTTAGGAGGTTTTATGATAGAAAAATATATTGAAAACCATAAAAATGAAATTATTAAAAAAACTCAAGAGTTAATCAAAATTCCTAGTGTTTTATGTGCTTCTAGTAATCCCTCACATCCTTTTGGTGAGCCTGTTAATAATGCATTAGAATATATGTTAAATTTGGGCAAAACTATGGGATTTAGAACAAAAAACATTGATGGTTATTGTGGTTATATTGAATTTGGTGAAGGAAAAGAATTGATTGGTATTATCGGACATTTAGATGTTGTACCTGAGGGAGATGATTGGACCTACAAGCCATTTAGTGCAACTATTGCAAACAATAAAATTTATGGTAGAGGTGCAATTGATGACAAAGGTCCTGTAATTAGTTCATTATTTGCCATGAAAACCATTATGGAAAACGAAAAAATACATAAACGTGTTAGGTTAATATTAGGTCTTAATGAAGAAAATGATTGGAAATGTATAGAATATTACAAAAAGCATGAAGAAATGCCAACAATTAGCTTTAGTCCAGATGCTGACTTTCCTTGTATCAATTCTGAAAAAGCCATATTAACTTTATACCTAAAAATGGACTATTCTTTATTTTTAAACCAAGATATTGTTATTAAAGATATAAATACTTACAACAATGCTATTAACGTTGTTCCTAAGATTTGTAGTACAACACTTTGTATAAACCCTAATAAAATAGCAATGTCTGATTTTATCAAACACTTAAAAAGCATTATACAAGAATTAAATTTTGAAATTGATATATATAAAATTGACGAAACTGAAATAAAACTTACGTCACATGGTATGTCAAGTCATAGTGCACATCCAGAACTTGGTATAAATGCTATTTCCCATTTAATAATCACTTTGTCAAAAATATTTTCTTTATACAAAATTAAAATTGACCTATTTGACTTTTTTGAAAGGTTTATCAATGTAAATTATTTTGGTGAAAGTTTAGGAATTGATTTTGAAGACAATTCCGGCAAACTTACTTTAAATGTGGGAGATTTTTATTTTAGAAATAACAGTATTCAAGTTGGTTTAAACCTTCGTGTTCCAGTAACAATGAATAAAATTGTTATTGAAAACAGCTTTATAGAAAAAACTAGCTCTTATTCAAACCTTGATTTTGAAGTAACTGCTTTTAAACCTGCTTTATATATTCCAAAAGAAAACGAACTTGTAAAAACTCTTTGTGAAGTCTATAATAAAGAAACACATTCTAATTTAGAACCATTAGCAATTGGTGGTGCTACTTATGCTCGTGCCTTTGAAAACTGTATTTCATTTGGTGCTAATTTCCCTGGCTATAAAGATATGTGTCACCAAACAGATGAATTTATTGATATTGATAAATTAATACTTTCTTGTAAAATTTATGCTAAAGCAATTTTAGCTTTAGATAAATTAGATTAGGTGCAATTGGGGACGTTTCCTTTTGCTCCTTTTGTCGCTATTTAGGACGTTTTCTTTATAACAAACTAATCTAT
>CATLUC010000088.1 GCA_950059165.1 uncultured Clostridium sp. | reverse complement strand
TTATTATAAAAACTTTTATAAATCAAAATTAAAAGTAAAACTCCAATTCCAATATTAATAGTATAATTCCAAAATTTAGATTTTTCCACTGAATGTGATGCAATTAAATCTGTTTTATATTCAATTCCATCAATATTATAAGAAACAGTACCTAAAGTTTCACCCACCTCAATAGGAGCCTTAATATCTTTGTTTAATTGTATATCATTTACAATTTCATTTTCAGGTAATTCATTAGAAAGTAAAGCAGGTAAAGAATTCTTAGCTTGTAAATCTAAAAATTTTGTATCTTTAGTAGCATTTTTTACTTCTATTTGTGTAACTATATCATTGGTATTTAGCAAATTTTTCACAGAATAATTATTATAGCCATATTCGAACAAATCTTTTGTTTCAGTAAATCTGGTAGACTTTCCGATTTATTGTTTTTCCACCTAAAATTACACAAATTAATTCTAAGTCATCTTTATAACTACAAGAAACTAAACAATCTCCAGCTTGAGAAGTAAAACCAGTTTTACCACAAGTTAAAATTGGGTAATAATATTTGCTATTTGGAATAATTAGTTCATTAGTAGAATTATATTTTCTGGTTCCATATTTATTTGTTGCAGGAATTGCACAAGAAGCACTACCAGCTATTTTTCTAAAGGTTTCATTTTTAATACAATATTGCATAATAGTTGCTAAATCCTTAGCAGTAGTATAGTGGTTATCATCATGTTTACCAAAAGTATTAGTAAAATGAGTATTAGATAATTGAAGTTCGTTTATTTTAGTATTCATCATAGAAACAAAACTTTCAACAGAACCACCAATATGCTCTGCTAGAACATTTGCAGCATCATTTGCTGAGTGGACAAGCAAAAGCTGTAAAAGCTGCTCAACAGTTAGAGTTTCGCCAATTTGTAAAGAAGCAGATGAATAACCATCAGGGATAGACATAACTGCATCATAGCTTACAGTAACAATATCATCTAAGTTACAATTTTCTAAAGTAAGAATAGCAGTTACAATTTTTGTGGTACTTGCAGGATACATTTTTTCGTTTTCATTTTTACTAAATAAAATTTTTTGGGTTTTATTATCCAAAAGAATTGCAGCTCCGAGAAACTAAATTAGGCTCTGACACGCTTGCCATAACAAATGTATAATTAAAAAATATAAATGTTAGCACAAATAATAATATAACTAATTTCTTTATTTTAAATTTCATTTTTAATCACGTTCCTCTCTAAAAAGCATAAATGTTTATGTATATATAATATCCCATTTTTTTAAGAAATTCAATAATTAAATTATTAATTTTGTGAACAAAATTTGATATACAGTTTAAATAAGTAATAACAACAATCTAAGGAGGTTTAGTATGAATAATTTTAATAAAAAACAAAAAATCATATTAGGAATATTAGGAGTAATTGTAGCAGGATTTATTTGCTACTATGTTTATGCAAAAGATGAAAGTAATAATACATTAGAAGTAGAAGAAAATTTAGAAGTACAAGAAGAACAAACAGAAGAAATATATAGTGATGATGTAATTTTTGTTCATGTATCAGGTGCTGTGAACAATGAAGGAATAGTCGAATTAAAGGTAGATAGTAGAGTTTCAGATGCTATAGAAAAGGCGGGTGGAGTAAAGGAAGATGCATATACAGAAGAAATTAATTTGGCTTATAAATTAGAAGATGGCATGAAAATACATATACCAACCAGACAAGAAAAACAGCAATCAACCAATACACAAGTAATTATAACATCTAGTGGAGTGGTTGAAAATGAAGAACAAAAACAAGAAACAAAACAAAAGAAAATTAATATAAATACAGCTACTCAAACTGAGCTAGAAACTTTATCAGGAATAGGTTCTTCTACTGCAAATAAAATTATTACATATCGAAAGGAAAAAGGAAGTTTCAAGAAAATAGAAGATATTAAAAATGTAAGTGGAATAGGTGAAGCAAAGTTCAATAAAATAAAAGATTATATTACAGTAAAATAAGAAAACAAGAGAAAAATAAAGAAAAATACGGAATTTACAGCAGAATAAAAATTGACAAATAAATAAAATGAGATTAAAATAAAAGAAAGAGAGGCATTATGAAAAAAGTTACATATTTCGACAAAATTTATTATAGTAGTTATTTAAGAAAAAATAATATAGGTTTAACTGATGTTAATGAAGAATATGAAATATCAAAAAAGAAAATAAATCAACCACACGATAAAATTATAAAAAGTATATTAGACAAAAAAGAAGAAGCTGTTTATCTAATTAATGAAGCATTAAAACTTTCTGAAAAAGGAATTAAGTTGAAATCAGAAGACATTGAGAAATATAATAGAAAATTTATTACCAAAGAATTTAAAAATAGTGAGGCAGACATTGTTTACAAGATAAAAAATAAAAATATATTTTTCTTAATTGAACATCAAAGTAAAATAGATTATACAATGCCATATAGAATTTTAAAATATAGTATAGAGATAATAGATAGTGCAATAGATATAAAACAGATATCAAAAAGAGATTATAAATATCCTTGTGTATATCCAATTGTAATATATACTGGCAAAATTAAATGGAAAGTTAAAAGTCAATTTAAACAAAAACAAACATATTTATATCCAACAGATGAAATAGAATTTGCTAAATATACTTTAATAGATGTAAATGAAAAATCTGAACAAGCATTATTAAAAAATAATAGTTTATTAAGTAAAATATTATTAATTGAGAGGACAGAAACTAAAAAAGAAACTCTTGATGCAATAAAAAAAGTAATGAGAACAAACTTAAATGAAGAAGACAGAGTTTTTCTAATTAATATTATAATGAATATATTTATTAATCAGTTAGATATAAAACAAATAAATGAATTATTAAAAAGGAGTTAAACAAGGAGTTAAACAGGGAATAATGGAAATGGCAAAAAAATTAGTAGAAAGAAATATGGAAATCAAAGAAATTCAAGATATAACAGGTTTATCCAAAGAAGAAATAGAAAAATTAGTAAAAATGGAAAGTTAGATATTATTACATAGTACAGAAAAATAAGAACATTTTGAATCTATGAAAAGATTCAAAGTGTTTTTTATATTATTTAGAAAGTCATGCCTGACTTTCTAAATAATATAAAATACATTGTTATAGGAAATTTCTCCGAACTTCCCATAATACAAAGCATTTCACAGCATTATGACAGTACAGACAAAAACTTGACAGACATAGATATTTATAGTAAAATGTTAGCGAAGTCTAACAAAAGGAGAAAATCATGAAATTAACAAGTTCACAAGAAGAATACTTAAAAACAATCTACATACTAGAAAAAAACAATTCAAAAGTTAGGGTAACAGACATTGCTAACAAACTAAAAATTACAAAACCTAGTGTAAACAAAGCAATCAACTTATTAAGAAATATGGGAGTTATAAACTACCAAGCATATGGAGAGATAACCCTTACAAAAGAGGGAGAAAAATATGCTATTGAAATTATAAAAAAGCAAGATATCTTAAAAATGTTTTTGATAGAAATCTTAGATATAGATGAAAAGCAAGCACAAGAAGAGGCAAAAGCCATGAAATATGCTATATCACAAGAAACAGCAAAAAAATTGAATAAATATATAACACAAATTATGAATTTAGGAGATTTAGATTGTGACTATGACAAAAACAGTAAAAAATGTCAAAATTGTATTAGAATAAGTGCTAAAAATAGACTAAAGCTTGAAAAATAATCACAATTCTTTTCCAACAAGTGTATGACTTAAAAATGAAAGTGAAAACGAAAAAAAAGTAGGAGGATAAAATGTTACTAGAAAATATATGTTTTGAAAGAGATAATAAAAAAATTTTAGATAATATCAATTTAAAAATAGATATTGGGAAATTTATTGCAATTACTGGACCAAATGGTTCAGGAAAATCTACATTAGTTAAAATAATTATGGGAATTGAAAAACAAGACTCTCGGAAAAGTGATTTTAAATGGAAAAGATATTACAAAATTGCCTATTAATGAAAGAGCAAATTTAGGAATAAGTTTTGCATTTCAGCAACCAGTAAAATTTAAAGGAATAACAGTATATGACTTACTAAAAATAGCTGCAAAAAAAGATATTACAAAAATGGAAGCATGTGAAGTATTATCAAAAGTTCGGATTATGTGCTAAAGAATATGTTGACAGAGAAATAAACGGTTCACTATCTGGTGGAGAGATAAAAAGAATTGAAATTGCAACAGTTGCCCTAAGAGGAGCAAAATTAACAATATTTGATGAACCAGAGGCAGGGATTGATTTATGGAGCTTTAGTAATTTGATTAAAGTATTTGAAAAGATGGGAGAAATAATTAAAGGAACAACACTTATTATTTCACATCAAGAAAGAATTTTAAATATAGCAGATGAAGTTATTTTAATGAAAAATGGAAGAATAGAGCAAATTGGTCAAAGTGAAGAAATTTTAAATAAAACATTTACAAAAACACAATGTTACAAGATGGGAAAATAGCAATATGAAAGAAATTTATACAATTTTACTTATTTGCTCGTAAATAGAATTGTGCTTTGGGAAGGAGTAACAGGAAAATGAAGGATAAGATAAATGAAATCGATAAAGACCTTTTAAATGAGGTTTCTAATTTAGAAAATATGGAAAAAGGAGCTTACAATATTAGAAAAAATGGTGAAGGCATAGAAAGAAAAGTAACTGACAACATAAACATTATAACTAAAACTGACAAGCCAGGAATAGACATATATGTAAAAGAAAACACAAAATTTGAATTTATTCATATACCAGTTATCATTACCGAAAGTGGACTAAACGACTTAGTATACAACGATTTCTACATTGGAAAAAATGCTAATGTAATTATTATTGCAGGTTGTGGAATTCACAATGACCATCACAAAGACTCCCAACATGATGGAATCCATCGTTTCTTTTTAGAAGAAGGAGCAAAAGTAAAATATATTGAAAAACATTATGGAGAAGGCCAAGGAGATGGAAAAAGAATTTTAAATCCAGTAACAGAAGTATATTTAAAAGCTGGAAGTAGTATGGAAATGGAAAGCAGTCAAATAAAAGGAGTAGACTCTACCATAAGAGAAACAAAAGGAGAACTACTAGAAAACTCTAATTTTGTAATTTCTGAAAAAATTATGACACATGGTGAGCAATTTGCTAAAACAATATTTGATGTACAATTAAATGGTGAAAATGCAAGTACTCATGTTACATCTAGGTCAGTAGCAACAGATAATTCAAAGCAAGAATTTATTTCTAAAATCTATGGAAATGCAAAATCATTTGCACATAGTGAATGTGATGCAATTATAAAAGATAATGCAAAAGTGATAGCAACGCCAGAGATTACAGCAAATAATGTAGAGGCAAATCTAATTCATGAGGCAGCTATTGGGAAAATTGCTGGAGAACAGTTAATTAAATTAATGACTTTAGGGCTTTCCGAAAAAGAAGCAGAAGAAGAAATAATAAATGGATTTTTGAGATAAAATGTAATTCCAAGAATCTCTTAAACAACCAACTTTGCCAATGCTAGATAGCTTAATATTATCTACATTATAACACGGAAAGTTACAGATTATATCTGTAACCTAAAATTGCAAATTTATTTTATTTAGTCATAATAACATAAAAAAACACTTCGAAAATATTAAAATAATATTTTCGAAGTGTTTTTTGGATGTTTTAAATTTGGTTGCGGAGGCAAGACTCGAACTTGCGACCTTTGGGTTATGAGCCCTACCATTTCCCAGTATTTTTATATTTTAAAAATATTATATATTGTTACTCTTGCAACCATTTCGGAAGTATTTAATACTTCGATTTTTTATATAAATTTATCAATGTCCCTTTAATGTCCCTTAAAGTGTATTTTAAGTACAGACATTACATTTCATTCCCTTTAAAATTTCAGGCACTATTTGAATATTATTGATAGGTTCTAGTTTTTCAATTTCAGCTTTATTTGTGTCTTCATCATATTCAACATAATAATCCATTGTTGTACTAGCTAAGGCATGACCTAAATATTGTTTTATCTGATTTACAGGTATGTTTACATCGATACATCTTGTTGCAAATAGATGTCTTAATTGATAAACGCTTAAATGTTTAAAATTATGTCTTTTTAAAATCTTATCGAGTGTGTCCCATAAATAATCACTACTTAAAGCATGTCCTAGACTATTCATAAAAATATACTCATCATCCAATTGTTCTTTGTTTGTATAACCCTTTTGTTGCATAACATATAGCATATATGTATGCATTAGATTATTTAACCATTTTTGTAATGGTATGCTCCTATAACTAGATGGTGTTTTCAAGTCTTTTTCTTCAAATGTAGATTCAATTTTCTCAAAATTATCATCATAATATGTTACTTTTCCATAATTGTCTCTCACTTTTACATTAGCATTTTCATAACTGTAATGTTTCCATTTCATACCACCACTTTCTCCTGGCCTAACGCCTGTATTCATTATAAAAATGTAGCATAACCCATTTGTTTCAGAAAGTAATATTTCTATTAATTGTTGTTGTTCTGTAGGTGATATTGTAGGCTTCTTTTTCTTCCTTTGAACTTTTGGTGTACGAATTGTTGGAATCGGATTAAATTTTATTATTTTATCGATTTCTGCATCTGCAAATGCCATATTTAAAATGCTTTTTATCTCC
>CATLUC010000087.1 GCA_950059165.1 uncultured Clostridium sp. | reverse complement strand
GAGAAACAACAACAAATACAAATCAAAATTTAGAACAAGGAATTACTGTAAATGTACCAGAAAAAAATGGAACACAAAATGGAAAGGTAACATTAAGTTTTGTTGTAACAGTAAATGAGTTACCACAAAAAGTATATGAAAAAACAATAAGAAATACAGCTTACATTGATAATGAGCCAACACCAAAAGAAACTATAAACAATGTAAAAAAATCAAATATAAAAACAAGTAAGGAAAATATACCAGTAAGTGGAAGTAAAGTAAAAGTTGGGGACAAAATAACTTATACTATAAAACTACAAAATGTTGGAAATATATTTGGAGATATTATTATAAAAGACACAATTCCAAAAGGAACAACATTTATAGAAAACTCAATCAAGGTAAATGGAGAAAGTATAGAAAAAGCAGAACAAGACTTAATAAAAGGAATAATTGTAAGAGTACTAGAAAAACAAGAAACAACATTAAGTTTTGAAGTAATTGTAAATGATATAGAAAATATGACAAAAATAAAAAATGTAGCTTTAACAACTACTATACCAGACAAATTAACTAACCAAGAAAATCCAGAAAACCCAATTGATCCAGAAAATCCAAATACTCCAATTGACCCATATGACAAAGAAAATCCAATAAACCCAAAAGAACAAGATGAACCAACAAATGAAACGCAAAATATATATGTAGAACCAGTTATAACAACAAATAAAGCAGCAACAACTTCTAAAGGGCTAGATTATGTGGTAGAAGGAGAAAAAATCACTTATACAATTACAGTGCAAAATGAAGGAGGACTAGAAAAAGATGTTGTAATAAAAGATGCAATCCCAGAAGGAACAACATTTGTAGAAAACTCAATTAAAATAAATGGAAAAGCAACTACAAATACAGCAGAAGAACTATCAAAAGGAATTAATGTTAATATACCAAAAAAAGTTGGAACACAAAACGGAAAAGTAACATTAAGTTTTATAGTTACAGTAAACAAATTACCAAAGGAAACTTTTGAAGCAAACATTAGAAATACAGCATATATAGATAATGAGCCAACAAAAGAAGAAACAAAAAATACTGTAAAAAAATCAGAAATAAAGGCAATTAAAGAAAGCATCCCAGTAAATGGAAGTAAAGTAAAAGTAGGGGATAAAATAACTTATACTATTAGATTACAAAATGAAGGAAGTATATTTGGAGATATTATCGCAAAAGATACAATTCCAAGTGGAACAACATTTATAGAAAACTCTATTAAAATAAACGGAGAAAAAGCTAACAAAACAAAACAAGACTTAGAAAAAGGAATAATTGTAAGAGTACCTGCAAAACAAGAAGCAACAATAAGTTTTGAAGTAACAGTAAACAAAATGGAAGATATGGCAAAAATAAACAATGTAGCATTAACAACTGTTATACCTGACAAACTAACAAATGAGGACAACCTAGAAAGACCAATTGACCCAGAAAATCCAGATACTCCAATTGACCCATATGACAAAGAAAATCCAATAAACCCAAAAGATAAAGACAAACCAACAAATGAAACACAAAATATTTATGTTGAACCAAGTCTTGATAGTACAAAAATATCAACAACAACCAAAGGACTAGAATATGTAGTAGAAGGAGAAAAAATCACTTACACAATTACAGTTCAAAATAAGGGAGGACTAGCTAAAGAAACAGTTATAAAAGATAGTATCCCAGAAGGAACAACATTTGTTGAAAATTCAATTAAAATAAATGGAGAAACAACTGAAAATTCAGCTAGAAATCTAGAACAAGGAATTACTGTAAATGTACCAGAAAAAGTTGGAACACAAAATGGAAAAGTAACATTAAGTTTTGTTGTTAGAGTAAATAAATTGCTAGAGGGTGTTTTGGAAGCAAATGTAAGGAATACAGCATACATAGATGATAGACCAACACCAGAAGAAACTAGAAATCATGTAAAAAAATCAAATATAATAACAGCAAAAGAAAGTAATCCAACAAGTGGAAGTAAAGTAAAAGTAGGAGACAAGATAACTTATACTATTAAATTACAAAATGTAGGCAACATATTTGGAGATATTATTGTAAAAGATGTAGCTCCAAAAGGAACAACATTTATAGAAGATTCTATAAAAATAAATGGACAAAAAGTAGAAAAAACAAAAGAAAATCTTGAAAAAGGAATTATATTAAGAGTACCTGAACAACAAGAGAAAACAGTAAGTTTTGAAGTAGTGGTAAATGATATAGAAGATATGGCAAAAATAAAGAACATGGCATTAACAACTACTATACCTGACAGGCTAACAAATGAAGAAAATCCAGAAACACCAATTGACCCAGAAAATCCAAATACTCCAATTGACCCATATGACAAAGAAAATCCAATAAACCCAGAAGAGCAAGACAAACCAACAAATGAAACACAAAATACATATGTAGAACCAATAATAACAACAAATAAAACTGCTACAACTGAAAAAGGATTAAATTATGTGGTAGAAGGAGAAAAAATTACTTATACAATTACTGTACAAAATGAAGGTGGATTGGCAAAAGAAGTTAAAATAAAAGATACAATACCAAAAGGAACAACATTTATAGAAGATTCTATCCAAGTAAATGGACAAGATACCAAATATACAAAACAAAACTTAGAAGAAGGTATAATAGTAAATGTTCTAGAGAAGCAAGAAGATGTAAACGGAACAGCAAATTTAAGTTTTAGTGTTACAGTAGACAAAGGAACAACAGGAAACATATCAAATCAAGCAGTAATTGACGAAAAAACAACAAATGAAGTAAATTATCCAATTGTTAACTTTGAAAAACAAACTGAAATCAAAAAAATAAGTGAAGAAGATTTGCCAGAAAACACTGTAACAACAACAGACCAAATTATTTACAAAATAATTGTTAAAAATACTGGTACAATTGCAACACAAGCAATAGAAGTAAAAGATACAATACCAGAAGGAACAAGTCTTGAACAAATAAACAATCAAGGAAAAATAAAAGACAATAGTGAAATTATATGGAATTTAGAAACAATTGAAGCAGGAGAAACAAAAGAATTAAGTTTCATAGTAAATGTAAGATATAGCAAAGAAGAAAAACAAATAAAAAATATAGCCTATATTAATCAAGAAGCAACAAATGAAACAAGTACACAATACAAAAAAACAGACAGCAAACTAAAAACGACAATTACAAAAACAGGAGACAAGCAAATAATTTCAGCAGATAGTAATGTTTATTACGAAATTAATTATAGAGCTGTTATTACAGACTTAAAAGGAAAAGCAACAATTACAATTGTGGATCAATTGCCATACCCAATTGACTTAGAAAATTCAGACTTATCAGGTGGTATTTATGACAAAGAAACCAAAACAATTACTTGGGAAGAAACAGAAGAAAATATTGACACTTATCAAGCTAAAATAGAAAAAACAATTCAAAAAACAATTGCTATTTCAGTAAGATATTTGTACGAAGACCAAGAAAATTTAAGTGGCGATATTGAAAATACGGTAAAATCAATTACACAATTAAAAGAAGCAAAAACAGACAATCCAAATGAAGATGAAATTGTAAAAACAGAAGAAAAAACAGATACACATATTGTATCAGTACAAATTCCAGCACAAGTTACTGTTCATCACTACATTTATGATGTAGAAAATAATCAATATACAACAATTGAATTAATAGAAGATGAAATAAAAAATGGAAAAATAGGTGAAAACTATACAACTAATAAATCAAGCAAAGTACCACAAAACTATGAATGTATAAATGAAACACCTCAAAATTATACAGGAAACATGACTAAAACGCCAATACAAGTAAGTTATTACTATCAATTAAAACAAGAAACAGTAAACAATGAAATGACTAAAACAGCAAATAGTGAAGAAATACAAATAGAAGGAAACAACATTACATATAATATAGCTTACAAAGTAGAAGTTAAAGATTACATAGGAAAAGTAAAAGTAGTAATAAAGGACATATTACCAGAAAGAATTAATGTAGAAAAATCAAATTTAGCAGGAGGAAATTATAATGAGCAAAGCAAAACAATTACTTGGGAAGAAATGATAGAAAATATTGATACTTTTACAAATAGTACTTATGAAAATACAATTAATAAACAAATTAATGTTGTATATGAAGGACAAAATAAAATAGAAACATTAACTAATAAAGCAGAAGGAATGGTAACAACCTATTATCCAGAAAATCATCCAAACAAACCAAAAGAAGAAAAACAAACAATAAAAGATAGTGATGAAATATCAATCAAGCAAAATTATAAAACTAATATAACAGTAGAAAAAATCTGGAATGACCATGAAAACCTAAAAAATCATCGTCCAAATAGTATTCAAATGCAATTAATAGCAAACAAACAAAAAGTATTCAATGGAGAAGAATTAGAAACAGTTATTTTAACACAAGATAATAATTGGAGTTATACATTTGCAGACTTAAACAAATATGACAGTAGTGGACAAGCAATTAAGTATGAAGTAGAAGAACAAGAAGTAAATGTAGGAGACTTAAAATATTATAATCTACCTGAAATTATTACAACACAAGAAATGGCAACAGGAAAAATAATAGTAACAAACAATTACAAATTAAAAGACATCAAAATAGATAGTAACCTTAATAAAGATGGAACAGAAGAAATAACTAGTTCAGACCAAGAAGTAAATTATCATATTTCATATAACGCAGTTGTAAAAGAATATATTGGAAATGCAATTTTAGTTATTACTGACACATTACCTTATAAAATAGATGAAGAAAAATCAGAACTAAGTAATGGAGTATATAATGAAGATATGCAAACAATCACATGGACAATGCCAATAAATGATATTGATACAAGTGCTAATGGAGATCGTGAAATAAAAGTAAATGGTGATATTAAACTAGTATATAAAGACATAAATCCAAAACAAACTAAAATAACAAACCATTTAAATGCAAAATTAGAATTTACAGAAGATGACACAAAAAATGAAACTGAAGACTCTCATGATACAACAATCAATATTCGTGGAAAAATAAATGTAAAATATGTTGATAAAGACACAGGAGAAGAACTAGTTTATATAGTAAATCCAGGAGAAGAAGGCAATGAAGATGGAAAAGAACCTATTACTAAAAAATATGGATATGAAATAGAAGGAAAAGCAGGAGATGAATATACAACAATTAAACATGAAATAGATACTTATGACTATTTAGAAACAATAGGTAATGTAAAGGGTGAAATTAAGGAAGGAGAAGACGAAGTAATTTACTATTATACAAAATCACCATCAGGAGGTGCAACAGTTAAATATGTGGACGAAGATGGAAAAGAAATTATACCAAAAGAAGAAATAACAGGAAAAATAGGTGATAAATACAAAACAGAAGAAAAAGACATTGAAAATTATGAGTTTGTAGAAACAACAGGAGATGAAACAGAAGGAAACTTAAGCAAAGAGCCAAAAGAAATCCTATATCATTATAAAAGAATACCAGCAACTGTAATAGTAAAATATTTAGAAAAAGAAACAAATAAAATATTGGCAGATGAAGAAACTTTAGAAGGTTATGCAGGAGACTCTTATGAAACAAAAAGAAAAGTAATAAAAGACTATCAAAAAGCAGAACCAGAACCAGAAAATATAACAGGTACTATGAAAAAAGAAAAAATAGAAGTAATCTACTATTATGAAAAAATTCCAAGTGGAAAAGTAACTGTAAAATATGTAGACATAGAAACAGGAGAAGAAATTGTATATGTAGATGAAAATGGAAAAGGACAAACATACAGTTATGAGAATTCTGGATTTGTAGGTGAAAAATATAAGACAGAAGAAAAAGACATACCTTATTATAAATATCAAAACAATGTAAAAGAATCTCAAAAAGAAGCATATTATACACAAAATGATGAAACAATTATTTATTATTACAAAAAATTAAAATTTAATATTGGTATTCAAAAAGAAATTAAAAATGCAAGCATAGATGGTAATCCAATAAAAATAAGTAATGACAACAAAATGATGAAAGTTGAATTAGTAAAAACAAACATACAAAATGCTAATTTACAAATAACTTATTCAATTAAAGTAAGTAATACAGGAGAACTATCTGGAACAGCAATCTTGTACGAAATGACACCAAAAGGATTTACACTAAATTCATCAATTCAAAATGATTGGCAAGTTCATGAAGACGGAAATTTAAGTATGACTTTAGAATTAGAACCAGGCGAAAGCAAAGAATATGAATTGACTTTTAGATGGAATAATGATGAAAGCAACTTTGGAACTAAAACAAATAAGGTAGCCATTGTTAAGACCATAAATAAAGCTAATTTTAGCGAAACAACAACAGAAGATAACCAATCTGAAGCAACTGCAATTATTAATATAAAAACAGGTAAAGAAGTAAATATATTAATAGGCATATTAAGTAGTGTAGTTTTATTAGGAGGATTAGTATTGGTATATAGCAATAAGAAAAAACAAAAATAGGTTAATGTAAAAAAGTGTATGCTATAAATAAAAAATAGCATACACTTTTGTTAAATTGTAAAATATTACTATTTAGGTATGCTTGGGACAAGGTCGAGACTAAGAAGCATAATAAGTATTGCAATTAGTCAACATAAATGGTATAATATACACGAAAAATAATGAGGTGTATAAAGTGGAAGAATGGATAAACTGG
>CATLUC010000086.1 GCA_950059165.1 uncultured Clostridium sp. | reverse complement strand
TTTTCTATCTCTTCTCTTGTAATTCCAAAGTCACTACTAAATTCGTTATCTTCTAACACTGTATATACATCAAAATTATTTGCTCCGACTAAAAATGCCCTCTTTGGCTACTCTTGAAACACCTGTTACTATGGTTTTTTCTAGGTATTTATTGTCTTTAAATGTTGTTCCATAAAATGTTTTGAAAAATTTAACTGCTTCTTCATAATATCCTTCCACATATGCATTTTGAAGTGGTACATCATATTCGTCTACTAATAAAATAACAGTTTTTTCATAATGTCTATTTAAGTATTTTGACAAATCTTTAATTGCATTTTTTAATGCTACTTCATCTTCTCTTGCAAATAATATTTCTTTTATTTGTTCTTTTTCTTCTGGATATATTTTTTCGCTATCTAATAAATAACGATGTTCTTGATACATATCTAAAATAGCTGTTTTTAGGCTTAATATCATATTTTTATATGTTGTGTCTCTTACACTGTTTAGTGTAATGTATATTATTGGATAGTAGCCTAACTTTTCAGTGTATTTTTCTTCCTGTTCCATTATTTTTAAGCCTTCAAATAGTTCTTTACTATCTTTGCAGGTACAGTCAAAATAGTATTTTAACATACTCATGTTTAGGGTTTTTCCAAATCTTCTTGGTCTTGTTATTAGTGCAACATTTGATTGGTTATCTATAATATCTTTAATAAATAGTGATTTATCAATAAAATAATTTTCTCTTCTTCTGAGCATTTTAAAATCACTAACACCTATTCCTATTCCTTGCATTTCTTAATCACATTCCCTTCTATATAGTTGGAAAAGAATTAAATTTTGACTAGGAAAACAAGTTTGAAATTTATAAGGCGTACTATTTGTACGTTGATTAAATTTCAAATAACGTTTGACGACACCAAAATTGTAATTATTTTTCAACTTTACCTTCCTAGTTTAATTTTTCTTCGTTATTATTCTACTACATATATATCAAAAAAGCAAGTAAAAATCTGCATTTTACATATTAAATTCATAAGTTTGTTTTTTGGCAATATACTATAATATGTTACAATTAAAAGTAAAAAGCTTTGTATTCAATGTTGACCTTATTTAAACTATACATTGTAACTATAATATACTTTTTTAAGAGGTTATTATGATTTCTAAAACAAATTTTTATGTGATTAAATTAAAAAGAAATTTATTAGCTTTTATGTTTTTAGGTTTTACATTTTGCTTATTAATTTTTTCTAAAAGCAATTTACCTGCTGTAAAATCTGGATTAAGCTTATGGGCAAATTCTGTTGTTCCATCTCTTTTTCCTTTTTTTGTTGCAACAGAATTATTAATGCATACAAACATTGTAAGCATTATTGGAAATATATTAAATCACATTATGAAACCTATTTTTAATATTCGTGGCGAACGGTGCTTTTGCTTTTATTATGGGGATTATTAGTGGATATCCAGTTGGTGCAAAAATTGCTAGTAATTTTAGACAAAATAATATATGTAGTAAAGAAGAATGTGAAAGATTACTTAGTTTTACTAACAATTCTGGTCCTTTATTTATTATTGGAACTGTTGGTATTTTGATGTTCCATAATACAACTATTGGTATTTTGCTATTTATTACTCATTTTTTAGCATGTATTAGTGTTGGTTTTATTTTTCGTTATTGGAAAAAAGGAAAAAATACATGGAATGAAACTACCACCTCAAACTCTTATAATATGCAAAAAAAGTCAGCTTCTTTTTCTAATTTAGGAGAAATTTTAGCCGAGAGCATTACAAGTAGTATTTCTACTATTCTTTTAATTGGTGGCTTTGTTGTTATTTTTTCTAGTATTATATCAATTTTTAAAGCAAGTGGCTTATTGTCTAATATGACCACTCTAATTGAACCTATTTTTAGTTTTTTTAATATTGATAGTAGTTTTATACAAGGTCTTTTGACTGGTTTTTTAGAGATTACAAATGGTATTAATAGTATTTGTTCTATTAATTGTAAGAAGATTTCTATAAATATTATATTTGTAGCTTTTTTACTTGGTTTTGGTGGAATTTCAGTTCTGTTACAAGTATGGAGTATTACTTCAAAAACTGATTTATCTATAAAACCTTATATTTATGGTAAATTACTACAAGGTTTGTTGGCAAGTTTTTATACGTATTTATTTATTAATGTTTTTCCCTTTTTGAATTTTGATTTATAATAAAAGCCTCAATATTATAATGGTTTTAATCCTTTACTTTTAAATTTATTGTTATAAGTGCCTAATTATTAGCTAGGTTTTATACTTTTTTACAGTTTTTAAGCATATATTGAATTAGGGAGTTGATTAATAAATGGAACGTGATTTTAACAGTGGTTTTTTTCCACCTTACATGGACAATATGGATATGAATGAATTAACTATGCAATATGAGCAAGCTTGCAGTTATTACCGTTATTTATGTATGCAAATGGATTATAAAATAAAATGTAAGGAATACGAAAAATTATGTAATGAAAGTTCTCCTAATGAAAGACATACTAATAGAAAAATAGAATAAGTTTTTACTTATTCTATTTTTCTATTACATTTATAACATACAAACCAATATTATTATTCCTAAAATAATTCTGTAATACCCAAATGCCTTAAAATTGTGTTTTTTTATGTAATTCATCAAAAATTTAATAATAAGTACTGATACTATAAAAGATATAAACATCCCAACTAATAAAATAATTAATTCTATACTTGTAAATCCAAGACCAAATTTAACTAGTTTTAGCAAGCTTGCTCCTAGCATTGTAGGAATTGCCAAATAAAATGTAAACTCTGCTGCATTTGGTCTTGATAATCCTATTAGTAATCCACCAATAATTGTTGCACCGTGAACGTGATGTCCCTGGAAAAATAGCTGCTAATAATTGAAATATTCCTACAATTATAGCATCTTTATATGTTATTTGACTATTAGTTTCTTTCAAGTTTTGATTTTTTCTATTTTTATTGATATTTTCAACTACAATAAATGCAATTCCAAATATTATTAGGGCAGTAGCTATGCAAAATGGATTATAAAATAAGCTTTCAAAAACCTCATCAAAAAATACCCCTATAACAGCTGCTGGAATGCAAGCTACTAGTATTTTAGACCATAATATCATAATTTCTTTATTAAAGTATGATAATACTCCCCTTTTCTTAATTGCCTCTTTTTTGTTTGTTGTAATTGGGAAAATCTTATTCCAATATAGTAAAACTACAGCCAAAATTGCTCCAAATTGTATTACTACTTGAAACATATTCCAAAATCCTGGCGATACTTGCGTGAATTTTACAAATTGCTCTACTAATATTAAATGCCCTGTACTACTAATTGGTAACCACTCTGTTATTCCCTCTACTACTCCAAACAAAATGGCTTTTATAATTTCTATTATCATTGTTTTTTTAACCTCTCTATTTCTTATATATTTCCCTTAAAATATTATAAATTGTGTCTTTTATAAATTCAGCTGTTGTGACTGGTGCTACTTTTCCGAGGTAATGCTAAAGCCCAAATCAATTTTAACCCCATATCTTTTGCAACTTTTTTATCAATTCCTCCTGGGTTAGAGGCTAAATCAATCAATAAGCATTCACTGTGTACATTTTGCAATGTTTCTTGTGTTAGTATTAAATGTGGTACTGTATTTATTATGATGTCATATTTTGATAAATCGCCTAAGCTATTTATATTAGTATATTTATAACCATATGCTTTAATCCAGGCTAAGTCCTCATCTTTTCTAGCTGCACAAGTAACTATTGCTGATAATCCTGTTAGTTTTTTTGCTAGTACTTTTCCAATTCTTCCAAATCCTAAAACTAAAATTTCGCTTCCATGTATTATTTTGTTTGTATTAGATATTGCTATTTCAATAGCACCTTCTGCTGTCGAAATTGTATTTAATACAGCTAATTCTTCCCTTTTCATAATATCTATAATTTCAATATATTCATCATTTGCTAAATCATATATTTCTGGTGTAATACTTCCTGCTATTAAAATTTTGGCATTTATTATATGCATTAATTCCCTTATAGATATTATTTTATCACTAAATGGTGCATTTATATCTTTTCCATTACTAGAAAAAGGAATTGGTCCTATTACAATTTCTGTATTTTGCATAGCTTGACTTAATTTTTCGCAAAATACTATATTGTTTACTTCTTTTAACTCATCTGCTTTTTCTAATCCATAAACATATACCATGTTTTTTTCTTTTGCTAGCATTTTGGCTAATTTAATAATTCTTAAATCTCCACCGAATAATTGCAAAATTAGTACCCATATAAAAACCTCCTATACTTCTTATATTAGTATATTAAATTTTATGGATTTTATGAGATTTAATTTTATTTTTTTTATGGTAGAAATTCTTCCTAAAATGATAATTATGTTCTTGTCAAGCTGTACCAATTACTCTTGTATTTCTCTTCCTAAAATTTGTTCTTGCCAATTTTGTTCTTCTATATTTTTTTGTTTGCCACCACCATTTTTTCTTAGCATTTTAATATCATTATAACTTAAATGTCTAGTTATTTCACTCATTTCTTCTAAATGTTCTTTTGCTTTTATTTCTTTTTCTTGCAATTTTGCTTGTTCATTTTTTTCGGGTTCTTCTAAGTTAAATGGAATAGAAATTTTGGCCATAATTGGTATAAAGATTGGTTCTTTTTTTACTTTTTCTACAATCCTTTTTGCATTTGTGTCTATTGCTGTATTTATGTATTTGATGGCTGTGTCTTTATCACCTTTTATTAAATATATTTTAGCTAATTCATAGTAACCGATCTGCAGATAATTCTTCCTCTTCTACTGCTTCTAAAAATCTCTTTTCTGCTTCTTCTAAGTCTTTGTATATTAAAGCAATTTCAGCTAAAGAGTATTTTGCATTATATAATAAAGAGTTGATTTGTGCTGCTTTTTCATAACATGTTTTTGCATTTTGAAAGTCATTTAACATTGTATATGCAATACCTAAATTGTAGTTTAATTCATAACTAACTGGATTATATCTTAAAGCATCTTGATAGATATTTACTGCTTCTTTGTATCTTTCTTTTTCAATAAGAATTTCTCCTAATAATTCAGTTGCTTTATACATTTCTGGCTTTTTGTTTAATAGGTTAAATAACATTTGGGATGCTTCATCTTTTTTATCTAGATTGTTTAACAATTCTGCCACTTTATAGTAAGAATCATAATCTTTTTTGTTTAGGTCAATAGCTTGTACATATTCATCAATTGCTTTTCTCATTCCACCTTCTAGTTCATATATTTCAGCTAGCATTTTATGCCCTTTATATGAATTTGGTCTTTTTTCTAATAAATCTATTAATGCCTGTTTTGCCTTTTTATTATCTCCTAATTTTAAATACATTTTTGCTTTTTGGATGTGTACTAATTCAAATAAAGTGATATTTCTTTTTTCTAATATCATTATTCCTATTGGTAATATTATTGCTAAGATGTATTTTAAAATGATAAATACTGTATTTAGCTTAATTGTAAATAGTACTTCTAAAAAATTAAGGGCAATCCCAACTGCTTCTAAAAGTAAAATTGCTACATAGGTTGTGTCATTGTTTCTAATCATGCGAAAAAACATATATACAAATATGGTAAATGAAATAACTGTAAAAATTAATTGTTCTATTATCATTTTTCTCTTTCTCCTATCTTTTAACACGTATATTTTATACCATTTTTTGTCATTTGTCTAGTAACTAATCTATTACATTTTTATGAATTTTAGTATTTTTGTTGGTTTTGTTTAGTGCAGTAAACTTTTTTGATGTTTTTGTGTTTTTTGTTTAGTGTTATTGTGCAATTTTAAAGTTCTGTTCCTCCCCATTCTACTGCTACATAGCCTTTTCTTTCTAGTGTTTCTAAAATTTGTTCTTTTACTTCTATTGGCTTTTTTAACCCTTCATATTGCATTAGTACTCGTATAAATACATCTGGTTTTGGAGTTATTTCTACTGGCATATCTTTGTTTATCTCTTCTGTTGTTGCAAATCTTATATAGTTGTATGGATTTTCTTCTAATTTTGGTAACCAATATATAATAAATTCGTTTGCTTCTCTTTCATTTAATCCTAAAACTTTTAGTTTTTCTTCTAAAAAATTTATTGTGTCTTCTTTTTTTACAACAAATCCTTCTTTCTTATCACATTTTAAATTGCCTATTCCTTCCCAATATAAAGCATATAAGTTCCTTTTGGTTTTGTTGTCTACTAAATCTCCATTTGGCTTAGCTGTTACATTCCATGAATTTTCATATTTTGGATATGTGCAAGTTAACTTTTCAGGATATTGGAATTTTACTTCTACTGATATTTCCTGTTCTGGGTATAAATATATAATCGGTTTATCTATATTTGAAATTGTAGCCATTGTAAACATCATAATTGTCACAGGCATTACAAATACAATTATAAAGATAATAACTGCTATAATTATTATAGCCTTTTTTAGTTTTTTGTTTTTTATTTCTTGTTTTTCTATTTCACTTAATTCCCATTCTTCCATTATATTATTCCTTCCCTACTTCTGTAATTTTAATTCTTTTTATAAATCCTTGTTCTGAATATTCAGTTACTTCGACATTATAACTTTTACCTGTTAAAATATTTTTCTTGCTATAAGTATTTCCTTGCTTTTCAATATTGTCTCCTTCTAAGAAAACTTGCATTCCTTCATCTTCTCTTGAATAATTATTTACATTTACTGCATTTATTAATGCCATTACTTGTGCTCCTCTTATTTTTTCTCCAACATATTGGTCAAATTTTCCATTAAACGCTTTTATTTCCACTTCAGAATACATACTACATTCATCATCATTTCTGTATAATACAAAAAATGTTACTGCCAAAGCAATTATTATAATAACTATTTC
>CATLUC010000085.1 GCA_950059165.1 uncultured Clostridium sp. | reverse complement strand
ATAGAATACAATGAACTAATGAAAGAATGGGATTGGAAAGAAAATAATAAATTACGACTTAATCCAAATTTATTAACAAAGGGCACTCATACTTATGCAAGTTGGATATGTTCTAAATGTGGAAACAAATGGGTAACGCAAATATGTAATAGAGTTAATGGGAATGGATGTCCAAAATGTGCTTTAAATAAAAGAATACATAAAAATAGAGATAATCAACTAAAAATTAAAAAATCTTTTAAAGAAAAACATCCAAAATTAATAGAGGAATGGAATTATAATAAAAATATAGGATTGAATCCTGATAACTATGTAGAAGGTAGTGGAAAAAAAGTATGGTGGAAATGCCAAAAGTGCAAATATGAATGGCAAACAACCATATATAATAGATGTAAGAGAAATAGCAAATGTCCGAAATGCTCAAAAAATATAATTAAGCAAGAATGTATAAAAAAGTATATTGAAACCATGATTAATAAAAATGGATCATTAGCAGAAAAGTATCCAGATTTGCTAAAAGAATGGAACTATGAAAAAAATACAGAAATTAATCCTAATAAAATAACAGCTGGTACACATTTAAAAGTATGGTGGAAATGCAAAAAAGGTCATGAATGGTTTGCAAGTGTTGCAAATAGGTCAACAAAAAGAAGTGGATGCCCATATTGCTCTAATATGAAAATATTAGTAGGATATAATGATTTATTAACTACTAATCCTGAATTAGCAAAAGAATGGAATTATGAAAAAAACATTAATTTAACACCTATAGAAATAAAAAAGGGCTACAATAGAAAAGTATGGTGGAAGTGCCAAAAATGTGGACATGAATGGCAACAAACTGTAAGAAGACGAACGGAATTAAAATCAATAAATACATGTCCACGTTGTTATAAGTTAGGTAATCAAACTTCTTTTCCAGAACAAGCTATTTATTATTATATCTCGAAAGTATATAAAAATGTTTATAATAGATATAAATTAATGAATAAGTATGAATTAGATATATATATAAAAGATGCTAACATAGCAATAGAATATGATGGACTATATTTCCATAATAGAGACCGAACCATAAAAACAGAAAAAGTAAAAAATGCTATTACTATTGAAAAGAAAATAATTTTATATAGAATAAAAGAGACAAAACGAAAACTTAACAAACCATATATAAGAAACAATATAATATATTATAATTATGATAGAGGAAACAATTTAAATAATGCAATTATGCTATTATTGAAAGAATTGAGAAAAATATAGATATTGATATAGAAAGGGATTTTGGAAATATTATTAATATGTATATTAATGTATCTACAGAATCAAGTATTACTAATAAAGGTCACGGATTATTAGAAGAATGGAACTATGAAAAGAATGGAAATTTAAAACCAGATATTATAAATATACATAGTAATCAAAAAGTATGGTGGAAATGTCCTAAAGGTCACGAATGGAGAGAGACACCTCATAGTAGAATAGATAAAGAAGGTTTTTCAAAATGTCCGTATTGTTCAGGTCGAATAGCAATTAAAGGTGTTAATGATTTAAAAACAGTAAATCCAAAATTTTTACAGGAATGGAACTATAAAAAGAATGGAACATTAAGTCCTAGTGATTTTATGAAATATAGTAATATTAAAGTATGGTGGAAATGTAAAAAAGGACATGAATGGCAGCAAAAAATTAGTAATAGAAATTATAATGGATGCCCATATTGTGCAAATTTAAAAGTTTTAATAGGGTATAATGATTTAAGTACTACAAATCCTCAAATAGCAAAGGAATGGAACTATGAAAAAAATAAAAACTTAAAACCTAGTGATGTAATAGCAGGTAGTGGAAAGAAAGTATGGTGGAAATGTGAAAAGAACCATGAGTGGCAAGCTAGTATTTTAAACAGAACAAGTAAACATAGTGGGTGCCCATATTGTAGAGGAAACATAGCTAGAGAAGTAGAACAATATGATTTGAATGGAAATCTTATAAAAAAATATAAAAGTATAAATCAAGCTAAAAATGAAACGGGTATATTAAAAATATCAGAAGTATGCTGTGGAAAGAGAAAAAATGCTGGTGGATTTTTTTGGAAATATGTTAATTGATTTATATAACAATTATTTTATTGTAAAAAAATTTGATAATTAGTAACTGAAAAGGATGGTATAAATATATGTTAGGAGATATTGCTTCAATTGCAACATTGATATTGTTTGTAATATATTTCATTGGTAGAGTAATTTCTATAATTATTGAAAGGAATATAAAATTTGAATCTATAGATATATATTGCAGTGAAAAAGATATATCGAAAAGTTTAAAAATAGTAGATGAATTTAGATGTTGTGAAAATATTAGCGAAATTTTAATAATAACACCTCAAACAAAATCGTATAATTGGATAGCAATATACAAATGCAAATATGATGAAAAAAAGAATCAGTTAGTAAAAACAAAACAACTATACAAAACTAATCGAATATATAATGATACCTCATTTAGAGTAGATACAATTATTTCATGTGCAATTCCTCAATATGTTTTAGAATTTGAAAGAAGTGACTATATGAAAGGAAAATTATATTTACAACATAATGGAAAAAACGGAATCGAAGAAGAGATGCTTGAATTTAAGCATACATTAAGAAGTATTATATATTATTTATTCAAGTAAATACATAGTAATATGATTTTTCGAAATAATTTATTTTGATAGATAATTTATGTCATTAATAAAGATAATTCTAAGAAAGGAGCTAATTATGATATATATTACAGGAGACATTCATAGTGATTTTTCTAGATTTGATATAGATAAATTTCCGATACAAACTGAAATGACAAAAGATGACTATGTAATTATATGTGGTGATTTTGGTGGAGTATGGACATTTGAACAAGAAAGTGCAAGAGAAAAAGAAGTTCTTGATTGGTTAAATGAAAAAAATTTTACAACATTATTTATAGATGGAAACCATGAAAACTTTACTAGATTATATAATTATCCAATTGAAGAATGGCATGGTGGTAAAGTGCATAAAATTAGAAATTCTATCATACATTTAATGCGTGGTGAAGTATTTGATATAGATAATAAAAAAATCTTTGCATTTGGTGGCGCAAAATCGCATGATATACAAGATGGAATACTAAATTTAGATGAAGAAGAAAAGATATATAATTTTCGAAAAAGAGGAGCATATTTTAGAATAAGAGATTATTCTTGGTGGGATTTAGAACTTCCAACTGAAGAAGAAATGAAAAATGGAATAAAAAATTTAGAAAAAGTAAATTACAAAGTTGATTATATTATTTCTCATTGTTGCCTAACAAGTGTACAAGCAATACTTAGTGGAGGCAATTTTAAAAAGGATTGTCTCACAGATTATTTACAAGAAGTTTCAGAAAAATGTGAATTTAAAAAATGGTATTTTGGACATTATCATGATTATAGACAAATTAATTCACAATTTATTTTACTTTATGAAGATATTGTACCGTTAGAATATCAAAACATTTTTAAATAGCATGATTTATAATTATAAAAATAAGTATAATCTTTTCAAAAAATGTGATTTTATAGCTGAAAATGTTTATAAAAATGTGATAAACTCTATTGAAAACTTTCTGAAAATGTGATATGCTCTTATAAGAGGAGGTAAAAATTATGGAACGATTAAAAAGAAAAATTGATAATTACCTTATTAAATGGAAAAATAATAGTAATAAACTACCCCTAATAATAAAGGGTGCAAGACAGATTGGAAAAACAAATGCCATAAGAAATTTTGGAGAGAACAATTATAAAACTTTTGTAGAAATAAACTTTGCACTTCAGCCACAATTTAAAACAATATTTAACGATGGATTTGAAGTTGATAATATAATAAAAAATATAACATTAAAAATGCCAGAATTAAAGCTAAATGAATATAATACCTTAATCTTTTTTGATGAAATGCAAGACTGTGTAAGCACAGCAACTTCATTAAAAGCATTTAGAGAAGATGGTAGATATGACGTTATATGTTCAGGATCCTTAATGGGAATAAATTATAAAGAAATTGAATCAAATAGTGTTGGCAATAAAGAAGACTATATCATGTATTCTTTGGATTTTGAAGAATTTCTATGGGCTAAAGGATATACAGATGAACACATTAATGATTTATATAAATGTATGATAGAATTAAAACCATTAAGTGATATACAATACAACGTAATGATGTCTAACTTTAAAGAATACATGATAGTAGGAGGAATGCCTGCAATCGTAAATCAATTTGTTACCAATAAAAATTTTAGTGGTATCTTAAAAATGCAACAACAAATTTTATTAGATTATGAAGAAGATATAACAAAATATGCAGGAGGACTAGATAAAACAAAAATATTAAACTGTTATCGAAAAATACCAGTATTTTTAGGCAATGAAAATAAGAAATTTCAAATATCTAAAATAGCAGATGGAGCTAGAAATAGAGAATATGTTGGTGTAGTTGAATGGCTTGCAAATGCTGGAATAGTAAATATTTGTTACGCAATGGAACAAGCAAGTCTACCATTAAAAGGAAATTACAATCCTGATAATTATAGATTATACTTTGCAGATACTGGATTATTAATTGGGTCATTAGATGAAGAAGTTCAAGATGACTTAAGAAATAATGAAAATATGAATACTTATAAAGGTGCTTTATATGAAAATATAGTAGGAGATATGTTAGTAAAAGCAGGATATGATTTATATTTCTATAGAGACGATAGCAAAAAACTTGAAATGGATTTTATGGTTAGAGATACAAATTCTTTAATTCCTATTGAAGTAAAAGCAAATGATAATGCGACAATTTCACTTAATAATTTGATTAGTAACAATTTATACAAAGATATCAAATATGGACTAAAATTATGTAATAGAAATATAGGATTTAATGGCAAATTTTATACTTTTCCTTATTTCTTAACATTCTTTTTAAAGAGATATTTAAAAGAAAAATAGAAATATAATAAATAAGAAGTAAATGATATGGCAGTAAATTATGAATATCAATTTTATATATTTAGAAGGGTTCTATTTATAGGGAATCCTTTTAGCAATTATGTACAAAAATTTCGGAAATCTTGTTTTTATGTGAGAACAATAATATAGGGGTATATAATGAATTGAAAATTATCTGTACTTTATGGTATAATCGAAATAATAATTAGTAATTTGTATAGGAGAAACCTATGGAAAGAAATATAGACCAAAAGTATGTAGTATTAGATGTAGAAACGAATGGATTATCTTCAATAAAAGATGATTTATTATCTGTGTCTATATATAAACCTGATGATGAAAAGATGTTTAATAAATTTTTACCACTAGAACTAAATTCAGATGTATATACTACATATATAAATGGAATTACAAAGAAGGACTTAAAAAATGCAAAACCTTTTTCGCAAGAAGAAATATATTCAATAATTAAAGAATTTGAATTAGATACTAGAACAATTTTAACTTTTGGAAATTTAGACGAAAGATTTATTAAAAATTATTTAAAAAGGAAAAAGTTAAAAGGGTATGAACGAATGAATTTTTATAATTTTAAGCATGATATTATATCATCTAGTTTTACTGGAGGAAATGTAACAAAAGATAATTTGTGTGCAATATATGGAATTGATAATATATTAGAAGTTCATACTGGATCTAATGATTGTTTGTTAGAGTGGCAATTATTTAAAAAAATGAATGGAAATAAATTATTGATAACTAATAATAATGTATTTGAATTAAATAATGATTATATAATTCCTGCTAGTTATTTATCAACCTATCCTAATTTTAAATATTGTTTTACTGATTTTCCTAAATTAGAATATAATGTTAAAGTAGTAAAGAAAATAGAAATAAACACTAAAAAGATGAAAAAATTTGAAACTAACATAAGTGGAATGACTATTGAACACTTAATAAATACATTATTAAATGTAAAAGAAATTGATTCATCAGAATTTTTATTAGAAAATAAAAGAAAACTCAAATACATTGGTAGATTACCATCAATGTATGATGAACTTTTGGTTAATTTTAATAATGATGGTACTATTTCTGCTATCAACGAAAAAGATTCAGATAAAGTTAAAAGAATAAATGAAGTAATAGAAGAATTAAAAATAAATATAAAACCTTTGATTGATTATATAAAGCAAAGTATATTTAAAAATAAAGAGATTCTTTCTCAAGAACTTGTATTTTCAAAAGATAAGAAAGTATTAGCTAAATGTGATTTATCAAATGAAAAAAGTATTTTAGAAATTAAATCTTATAAATTTAAAATGGAAAAGATGAAATATCAATTATATTATGAATCCAATAACAGAAAGTGTTATGTTATGAATATTGACTGGTCAAAAGCTCCACAAAAATTAACATTTATTATATCTCATATTAATTTAAATTTAAAAGATTCTACAAGAAAAAATGCTAACATACAGAATATTAAAAAAATTAAAGTTAGCAGTAAAATAGATACTAAGCAAGAGTATGAAAACAATATGAAATGCAAATATTTAAAACTTATTGAATTTGGTGGATTATTAAATAATGGAGTTAAACTGCAATGTAATAAATGTAAACGAAAATGGAATACAACATATTCTGAAGGATTAAATATTAAAAAATGTCCATTTTGTGCGAATGAGATTAATGCATTTTATGAAAGTAAGTTAGAGAACAAAACAATCAAATATGAGGAAAAGGTAAAAAAAAGAAGCAATGGTAATATAGAAATAAAAAATTATATTGCATCAAAGGAAAATGTAAATGCTAAATGTTTAAATTGTAACTATGAATGGGCTATAAGGGCAGATCATCTACTAGAGAGATGCTATTGTCCTAAATGTAAAAAGTAAAATCTTAAATCAATGAATTACAAAAAATGGAATGACAATTAGAAACTTTAAAGAGAAATATTTAAAAAAGTTATATAAAAAGAGGAAATAATATCTTCCAAAATGTTAGTCAAAACTTGATTAAGA
>CATLUC010000084.1 GCA_950059165.1 uncultured Clostridium sp. | reverse complement strand
GATTTAATAAATAGTTATGCATGGGATACAGCAATAGTATTTTTGCAAACATTTGGTACAAATAAAAAATATTCAAGACAAAATAGTTTGAATAATAGTTTTGCAAATAAAGGAACAAATAATTTAACAACAAATCAAGATAAAATCTGTAATATATGGGATATGGCAAGTAATGATCTAGAATGGACAACAGAGGCTTCTAGTTACCCAGGCTATCCTGGCACTGGTCGAGGTGGCTACTACAATGTCAGCGTTGACTACACAGCTATTCGCAACTACGGCGATTCAGATTTTGGCAACGATGGCGTTAGCTTTCGTCCGTTACTTTATTTGTAGAGCTGAACTCTGTGAAAACTAAAATATTATATCATGCAAAAGTAGTTTAAAGTAGTACAATTGAATAAAGAGTATGTAATCGACTTTAGACGATTACGATCCAGAAAAATTTTAAAAGGCTGGCAAGATATGCAAAACATATCTTGGGCAGGCTTTAAGAAAATTTTTCTGACGGGGCGCCCCTGACGGGGCGTTTTTTGTGCTTTTTAAGCACAAAAAACGCAAAAAAATAAATACACAGATAGGAGTGATAAAAATGAGTTTTGGAGAAATGATGGAAATATTACAACATAAAAACAAAGGAAAAATAGTAATATGCAATGCAGGTGAATTTTATTTGGCTGTTGGTAAAGATGCAGTATTGTTAAATAAATTATTAGATTTAAAAACAATATGTTTAAAACCAGAGGTATGCAAAGTAGGTTTCCCAATAACATCTTTAGAAAAATATACAGACTTACTGCAGGAAAAAGATTACAGTTATATTGTTTATTATTTAAATAGACAAAAAACAGAATTAGAAGTAATATTAGATTATAATGGCAAACAGACAAATAAACTAGTAGGTGAAAATAAAAATTGCTATATATGTTCTAAGGGAACAAAGAAATACAAAAAGCCAGACCAATACATCGAGGCTCTTGCTAGATTGTATGAAAAGGAGGAAAACGAAAATAAAAGAAGAGAAAATGGATAAATTGCAATTAATTCCAAAAGCAGAAAAATATATAGAATATATGTTACAAATTATTTTTAAACTTCCAAGAATAGAAAAATTCAGTATAGGTACAGAATATAAAAGTTCAATGTACCAAATGCTACAAAATATTTTAATAATAAGCAAAATAGGAAAACACGAAGTATTAAGCTATTTAAACAAAATTGATGCTTTATTAAATACACAAAGAATTTACTTAAGAATTATGAAGAAAAACAGATGGATAGATGAACACAAATTTAAAGTAGCAATGGAGCAAATTTATGAAATAGGAAAAATACTAGGAGGGTTAATCAAATATTATGCCAAAAACCATACGAAATCAATATTATAAAAAATTAAGTTATGAAAAGCTAATGGAAGCTCATAATAAAGCTAAAAAAGGCAAAGGATACAGAAAAGAAATAATAGAGTTTAATCTAAAACAAGAAGAATACATTATGTGGTTATATGAGCAATTAAAAAACAAAACTTACAAACATGGTGGATATACCGAATTTTATGTAACAGAACCAAAACTGCGAAAAATAGAAAAATCAAGATATATTGACAGAATTGTTCATAGATGGATAGTAGATAACTTTTTAGAACCATATTTTATACCTACATTTATAGAAACATCCTATGCATGTTTAAAAGGAAAAGGAATGCATAAATCAGCTACATATGTACAAAATACAATGAAACATTGTAAAAGAATTTGGCAAGAATATTATATTCTGAAAATGGATATTGCAAAATACTTTGACAATATTAATAAAAATATATTATTAAACATTTTAAAAAGAAAAATAATAGATGAAGATTTATTGTGGCTAATTGAACAAATTTTATTTGCACAAAAAAAGGAAAAAGGAATTGAAATAGGAAATTATACATCACAGACATTTGCAAATATTTACTTGAACGAAGTAGACCAGTACATAAAACATAAGCTAAAAATAAAATATTATTGTCGTTATTTAGATGATAGCATATTAATGGTAAAGACAAAACAAGAGGCAAAAGAAGTATTAGAAAAAATAAAACAATTTTTAAAAGAAAATTTAGAATTGGAATTAAACAAAAAAACACAGATTTTTAAGAGCAAACAAGGAATAAATTTTTGTGGCTATAAAATAAATGAATACAGAATGAAACTTAGAGACAAAGGGAAAAGAAAATTAAAGAAAAAAGTAAAATATTTGACTAAAGCAATTAAAGAAGAAAAAATGACAAGCAAAGAAGCAAAAAAATTTCTAGCAGGTCATATGGGGTATATTAAATATGCTAATAGTTATAATTTATTACAAAAAATATTTTACATAGAAAAAGACTAGAAAAATCAAAATTAGGGATAAATCGAAAAACTTCTAGTAACCCAGACAATCCTTGCACTAATCGAGGTGGCAACTACAATAACAGCAATAACTACACAGCTATTCGCAACAACAACGATTCAGATAATGCCAACGATAACAATAGCTTTCGTCCGTTACTCTAATACCATTTTGAGATGATATATTTTACGAAATGTATCCAGTAAAAGTATTAGTATTAAAGAGATTTATTCCTTCCTGAATTAGGTAAAAAAGTATCAGTAAAATAGATATTAGTAGAAAATATTTTGAATGTATCTATTTTGCAAAATTTTAAAAAGAAAGTAGAATTTACATGAATATATGTTTTTTAACAGGAAAGATAATAAGTGATATAGAATTTAAATTTGTATTAAATAGCAAATACATTTCAATTGCAATTTTTACTTTAAAAGTAGATGAAAGTTGTACTATAAAAGTAAAAGCTTATGATAAAATAGCAGACCTATGTTATCAAAAACTAGTAAAAGGTGATATTGTTTCAATAGAAGGAAAAATAGATAGTAAAATGGAAATAATAGTAAGAGATATATTAAGATATTAAAATTCACAAAAAAGTTGTTACATGGGAAATAAAAATTTTGCTCAAAAAAACTTTAACATAAAACAAGGAAACTATTGACAAAACAGGAAAATACTTGTATAATCTTATAGTAACTAAAAATAACGAAAAAATGAAAAGATATATACATATATCTAAAAGCAAGGGGGGAATTAAAATGGCACAACCAAAAAGAAGATGGTCAAAAGCAAGAACACATAAAAAAAGGTCAACATGGAAAAAAGAAAATCCAACACTATCAACTTGTCCACATTGCCACGAACCAGTAATGCCACACAGAGTTTGCAAAAACTGTGGTTATTATGATGGAAAAGAGGTAGTAGCTAAAAAAGAAACTGAAAATGCGTAAAATGTAAAAAATGCTTGTACTTATAAAGTAGCAGGCATTTTTCGTATTATAGAAATATTGCACAAAAATAAATAGTAAAGGAAAAGAACTATGAAAATATTAAAAAACTATACTCAAATAATTCTAATTTTTATTGCAATAATAATCGGTGGAATTATAGGCATTTCATTTAAAGAACAAGCAACAATATTAAAGCCATTTGGTGAATTATTTATAAATTTAATACTTACAATTACAGTACCATTAGTATTTTTTACAATATCAAGTGCTATTGCTAATATGAACCAGCCACAAAGATTGAGAAAAGTATTAGTTAGTATGATTATAATATTTATTGTAACTTCAGTAATAGCAATATTTGTAGGAATAATAGGCACTTATATAATAAAACCTCTAAATGAAAAAGATATTGAATCAATAAAACAAAGTAGTTTTACGCAAAATGTTAATATGCAAGAAACAAAACAAGATATCAATTTGGTACAGGAAATTGTAAATACACTTACAGTTTCAAACTTTTTAGAATTATTATCAACTAAAAACATGATTGCACTAATCGTATTTTCAGCAATTTTTGGTCTAGCAACAAATGCGTCAAAAGAAAAAGGAAAAGTAATAAAAGAGTTTCTTATATCTGGAAACGAAGTCATGATGAAACTAATTTCTATAATAATGTACTATGCACCAATTGGGCTTGGCTGTTATTTTGCAACTGTTATAGCCGACTTGGGAAATTCAATAATATCAGGATATTTGAGATGTTTTGTAATTTATACAATAATAGCCATTTTATATTATTTAATAATTTATACATTATATGCCTTTATAGCAGGAGGAAAAAATGGAATAAAAGTATTTTGGAAAAACGTGCTACCTCCAACAACAACAGCTTTAGCTACTTGCTCAAGTGCAGCAACTATTCCTTTTGGAATTAAAGCAGCTAAAAACATGGGGATGTCTGATGACATAGCAGAAACAGTAGTACCATGAGGTGTTAATATGCATAAAGATGGTTCTTTAATAGGAGCAGTATTAAAAATAGCATTTCTAGTAGCAATTTTTGGTGGAAATATTAACATAGTTAGTATAATTTTTGGAAGTTTGGTAGTGGGTTTGTTAATGGGGTCAGTACCAGGAGCAGGGTTAGTGTCTGAAATGATGATACTTACTATATTTGGTTTTCCAGCTGAAGCAATCGGAATAATAGCTATTATAGGAACAATAATTGATTGTCCAGGGGCAGTTTTAAATGGAGTTGGAAATATTAGTTGTTCTATGTTAGTAAGTAGATTTGTAGATGGAAAAGATTGTTTAAAAACAAAACATTAAAAAATAGACGTCGATTTTACCTTTTTCTTCAAAATCACTTGACAGTTTACAATAATAAAGATAAAATAGAATAGGTAGGAAAAAATATATGTATGAAAAAACCTAATATATATTTTATTCGAACATTGAAAATTAAATAAGAAAGAGGTGTATGATTATGAATATTATAATCACAATCGTCGCTGTCTTAATCTCATTAGCAATAGGTATTCCAATTGGTATGGTATACCGTAAAAAAATTGCAGAGTCTAAAATTCAAGGAGCAGAAAATGAAGCTAAAAGACTAATCGATTTAGCAAAAATAGAAGCCGAAAACTTAAAAAAAGAAGAAATCTTCAAAGCCAAAGAAGAAATCATGAATAGTAGAAAAGAATTAGACCAAGAGATTAAAGAAAGAAGGGGCGAAGTACAAAAACAAGAATCAAGATTAATCCAAAAAGAAGAAAACTTAGAAAAGCGTGAAGGAAATTTTGAAAGAAAAGAAAAAGAATTAGAAAGAGAAGCTCAAGAAATTGAAAAAAGAAAAGAAGAAATTGAAGAATTACATAATCAAGAAATGGTAGAATTGCAAAAAATAGCTTCTTTAACAAAAGAAGAAGCAAAAACAAAACTATTATCAGAAATGGACAAAGAGCTAACTGCTGAAAAAGCAGCGCTAATTCGAGAAAAAGAACAAAAAGAAAAAGAAAATGCAATTAAAAATGCAAAAGAAATTTTAAGTTATGCAGTACAAAAATGTGCAGCTGACCATTCTCAAGAAACAACAGTATCTATTGTAGCACTTCCAAATGATGATATGAAAGGAAGAATTATAGGTAGAGAAGGTAGAAACATAAAAGCATTAGAAACACTAACAGGAATTGACTTAATCATTGATGATACACCAGAGGCAGTCGTTTTATCAGGATTTGACCCATTAAGAAGAGAAGTAGCTAAAATTGCTTTAGAAAAGCTAATTGATGATGGAAGAATTCATCCAGCTAAAATTGAAGAAATGGTAGAAAAAGCAAAAGAAGAAGTAGAAACAACAATCAAAGAAGAAGGAGAAAGAGCAGTTTTAGAAACAGGAGTAATAGGACTTCATCCAGACATTGTCAAACTAATTGGAAAATTAAAATATAGGACAAGCTATGGACAAAACGTGTTAAATCATTCTATTGAAGTTTCAAACTTAGCAAGAATAATGGCAGAAGAACTAGGATTAGACCCAAAACTTGCAAGACGTGCAGGACTTTTACACGACATTGGAAAAGCACTAGACCATGACATGGAAGGAACTCATGTAGAAATTGGTGTTGAAATACTAAAAAAATACAAAGAAAACAACCAAGTAATCAATGCAGTAGAAGCACATCATGGAGATGTAGAACCAAAAACATTAGAAGCAGTATTAGTACAAGCAGCTGATGCAATATCAGCTTCAAGACCAGGAGCAAGAAGAGAAACTGTAGAAGCTTACATCAAAAGACTACAAAATCTAGAAGAAATTGCAGATTCATTTGAAGGTGTAGAAAAATCTTTTGCAATCCAAGCAGGAAGAGAAATTAGAATTATTGTAAAACCAGATAGAATAACAGATGACCAAATGACAATTTTAGCAAGAGATGTATCAAAGAAAATAGAAAGCGAAATGGAATATCCAGGACAAATAAAAGTAAACATCATTAGAGAACTAAGAGTTGTAGATTATGCCAAATAGGAAGTTTAAAGAACTTTCACAAAAAAGTTGTAATTAAAAAAATTACAGCTTTTTTTGTTGTATAGGAAATAATACGCTAGGCACAGGTATCATTGGTCTCATTTTACTTGAATAAATTACAAAAAAATGGAAATACTAAAACTAATGTAAGGAGGGAATGATATGTTACACATTTTACCAGCTTCAGATTTAAAAGAAGACTTTGAGAAAATAGAAAATTTAGTAGAAAAAGATGGGGAAACTATTTACTTAACAAAAAATGGTTATGGCTCAATGGTAATGATGGATTTTCAAACTTATGAGAAAATACTAGAAAAAGAAGAAGCAACAATAAAAACAAAAAACAAAATGAATACAGTAAATAACATGAACACAAAAAAAATAAACATACCACAAACAGAAATAATGGACGACTAATGTCGTGTCGTATTGGGGACGTTTCTTTTGCGACATTTTTATGTAAATGTCACTTTAGAGACGTTTTTTTCGTAGCTCTTTAATACCAAGTATTTTGTTTTATATTTTACAAATGCAATAAAATATAAAAATATCAGGTATTAAGATAAATAATAGATAAAAGTATAATATATAGACATAACTATTTTTTGTTGATAAAATTTATCACATGAAAAAGTAGTAATATATGATAAAAAACTTGATTTCATATAAAATATAAAATATAA
>CATLUC010000083.1 GCA_950059165.1 uncultured Clostridium sp. | reverse complement strand
TGGTCTTCTTGGGGAGGAATTACGGCAGCACAAGCTACTGCTATGAATTTAACATCATTAGAAGCTTTATATGATAATAGAATTGTGCTAAGACCAAATAATGCTTGGGGAGCAAGTGTAAGAGGATTGAATGTTATCAATGGTCTTGGAAGCAATGATTATGGATATGAATCTGTATGGGTAAATCGTTGGTTTATTGGACATTTAGACGGTGGTTATGCCGATGCATTCTCTACCAAACGTAATTTCTTTGAGATGCTAGGTTATGCTGGAGTAGAGGGATATGTTACTTATGGTAGCAAAGCATCTGCCAATGACTTAGACGCCATTAAAAAGATTACAAAAAAGGTAACTGGTACAGAAATGGACTGGAAACAATATAAGATGAGCAGATATGAAACGGTAGAACAAAATATTAGGAATAATAAGTTTATTGATGTCGATTACATGATAGAAAGATATACAGAAGCATTGACAAATGATGCTAATAAAGGAGACAGAAATATTTCTCAAAGAACAAATCTTAGAAAGATTTATTATCATTACTTAAAAAGTGTTACAAATGATTTTGTGGCTGATCCACTAGGAACCAATGTTAAAGTAACACATATTAGGACAGCAGAAGAATTAGTAGAAAAAATGAATCAAGAGCCTTATGGCTACTATGTATTAGATAATGACATTGATTTCACAGGAATGACAACCAATGTAACACAAACATTTATGGGAAGACTAAATGGTAATGGACATAAAATAATTGGTAATAAAATACCAATCTTTAACAAAATTAGATATGGATATGTTGGAAACTTGAAGCTAGAAGATACAGATATTCCAAGAGATATCACAAATGCAGGAGCTTTAGCGTATAAAATAGAATCTAGTACAGCAGAAAAAATCGATGTAACAGGACTAAAAATGTTCTTTGGTAGCAAAAACGATTTAAGCTTAATTGGTGGAGCAGTTAGTAATGTAATTACTAGAGATTGCACTGTAGAACGTTTAGTTACAAAGATTGCCAACAAAGAAGAATTTGCCCAAAAAATAAATGCAGAAGCAGGTGGACTATTTGAATTAACAGGCAATATTGACTTTACTGGATATACTGGTGGAAATGCTGTTATAACAGAAACTTTTACAGGAAAAATAGAAGGAAATGGTTATACAATTTCTAACTTGAATAATGCTAGCTTATTTGCACAATTTAATGGAACAGTGCAAAACTTAAAAATAACAAACTTTACCAACACAGCACCAACAACTGACTTTGTAGCAGCATTTGCTGGAAAAAGTTCAAGTGCAACATTTAATAACCTAAAATTCGAAAATATCACATTGCAAGGTAGAAACAACATAGGAGTAGTAGTAGCTGTGGATAATGCAAATTCTACTTTTGATAAAATTAGTATTAAAAATGCTAATTTAAGTGGAAGTGGTGTTTATATAGCAGGACTAGTAGGTAGAAAATATGGTGGACGTGTAAGCAATGTATATGTTGATGGAAATATATCTATCACAGCAGTAGCTAATGCAGGTGTAATTGGTTCAACAGAAACCAATGTTACTATAACCAATGTAGTGTCTAAAGTAAATATTGAAAGAACAGCCGATTCTGAAAAGAAAGGTAGAAAGCAAAATGCAGAAATGATTGGATTACCAAATAGTAACACAAGTCGTGTTAGTAATTCTATTACTTTAGGTAATATGACTGGTTATGTAGAAGGTATGATTCCTCATAAATTCATGTATGGAGACGAAGCTTTGATTAATCAAATGCTTACAAAGTGCTATGAGTATACAGAGGCAACAGGTATTAGTGGTGTTACAGCTAATACAGCAGGACATTTAGATACTGTGGCAAGAAATAACTTGAATGCAGAATTTTATAGGAATTTAGGATTTGACGAGAATATTTGGGACTTTAGCAAAATTACATCAAAAGGATATCCTGAATTGAAATAAAAATAAAATCTTCCTAATATAATATATTAGGAGGATTTTTTTATGGATACAATTAAACTTTCTAATAAAAAGAAAATGAGAAATGCTTTATTTGTTATTTTTTTAATTATACTTTGCTTGATTGGAAGAATTGGATATATACAATTTATTCAGGGGAGTGAGTTACGTAGCTTAGCTTATCAACAACAAACTTTAGATAGAAGTATTAATCCTAAAAGAGGTACGATTTTAGATAGTACTCGGAAAAAATGTTTTAGCAGTTAGTAGTACAGTGGAAACTATTACAGTAAATCCAGGAAATATTGCAAAAGAGAATAAAGAAAAAGTTGCGAAAATATTGTCTGATATTTTTGAATTAGATTATGAGAAAATATTAAAAAAAGTAAGTAAAAGAAGCTCAATTGAAACTATTGTAAAGAAAGTAGAAAAAGAAAAAACAGATGAATTAAGAGTTTGGATGGAACAAAATAATATAAAAACAGGTATTAATATAGATGAAGATACTAAAAGGTATTATCCATATAATAATGTTGCAGCACAAATTATAGGATTTTGTGGTAGTGATAATCAAGGTTTAGATGGAATTGAAGCAAAATATGATACACAATTAAAAGGAAAACAAGGTGCAATTAAACGTCATACAGATGCAAAAGGAAAAGAAATAGGAGAAGAGGGAGAAAACTATGTACCAGCAGTTGATGGGAATGATATAGTTTTAACAATTGATTTAACTATTCAATCAATTGTAGAAAAGTATTTAGAAGAAGCTTGTATTGATAATATATGTACAGATGGTGGAAATGTGGTTGTTATGAATCCTCAAAATGGGGATATTTTAGCAATGGCAACATATCCAAGTTATAATTTGAATTCACCATATGAAGCTTATACTGAAGAACTAAAGCAAACGTGGGATAGTATGGAACAAGGAGAAAAAACAAAAAGTTTACAAGCTGTATGGAGAAATAAAGCAATTGCAGATACTTATGAGCCAGGTTCTGTTTTTAAAGTAATTACAGCATCAGCATCTATTGAAGAGGGATTAGTAACAGATATTGATAAAGAAGGGCAATTTTCTTGTACAGGAGGAATTGAAGTAGCAGGGGTTAGAATAAAGTGTTGGAGACATTATCGTCCACATGGTTCGGAAAGTTTAAGATTAGGATTAATGAATTCTTGTAATCCAGTTTTTATTGGACTAGGACAAAAGCTGGGAGTGCAAAAATATTATAGTTATTTAAATAAATTCAGATTACTAGAAAAAACAGGAATTGATTTACCACGGAGAAGCAGGAAGTATCTTTTTAGCAGAAGAAAAAGCAGGACCTGTTGAACTTGCAACAATTAGTTTTGGACAGAGATTTGAAATTACTCCTATTCAACTAGTTACAGCAGTATCTAGTATAGCTAATGGAGGTAAAAGTATACAACCTAGAGTAGTAAAGCAATTTATAGATAGCCAAACAAAGGAAATCCAAGATGTGCCAATTAAAACTAATGGAGAAGTAATTTCTGAAGAAACATCTCAAAAAGTATTAAGTATGATGGAATCTGTTGTTGCAGAAGGAACAGGAAAAAATGCAAAAGTTGCAGGGTATCGTATTGGAGGTAAGACAGGTACATCTGAAGATGGTGTAAATACTAATAAATATGTTACATCTTTTTGTCGGAGTTGCACCAATTGAAAATCCACAAGTTGTTGTTTTAGTAACATTATATAATCCAACTGGGGAAGGGGGACACCAAGGAGGTGTGTGGTTTATTTAGTCACTACATATAAACATTAATGAAAACCTAATATGCGTAAGCTTTTTCAATATTATAATAGTACATTTTTTTTTGTAAAAATAAATTAACAAAACTGTAAACAAATATTAAAAAATGTTGATAAACAAGTATGCGTAAGAAGAAAAGGATATAGGATATTTTTTAAAATTTTATAAGACTTGATATCCAAAAACAAAAAATGATATAATGTAAAGGAATTATAGTATAGAAAGGGATTGATATTAATATGAAAAAGAAAGCAATTGTCATAACAGGATTTATGACTTTAATTTTATTAGCTAGCAATTTGTTAGCAGCATCAAACTTGAAAGCCAAAGCAAGTAGTTCAGTAACAGAATTAAAAGGCGGAGAAGAGGTAACAGTAACCTTAAGATTTGATGAATATCAGCAAATCAAAAATGGAATAAATGCATATAAAGCAACTTTAGAATATGATAAACAAATATTTGAAGAAGTAACAGAAAAAGATTTTGTATGCCAAAATGATTGGGAAGAATTAAAATATAATAAAGACACTGGTGAATTTGTAGCAATTAAAAAAGTAGGAAGTAACACACCAGAAGATGTTGTAAAACTTACATTAAAAGCAAATGAAAGTGTAAAGGCAACTACTACTGATATAAAAATAAAAGATATTGTAACATCTGAAGGAGAAAGAGACATACAAATAGCAGAAACAAAAGTAACTATAAATGTAATTGAAGAACAAACAGAACAACCAGATAAACCAGAACAACCAGAACAAGAAAAAATTACTTCACAAAAATATACTATAACAAAAGACTATATCGAAAGAATTTTACCAAATACAACAGTAAAACAATTTAAAGAAAATGTAACATTAGAAAATGTAACAACTGATCCACAAATGGTATTTACAGATAGTGAGGGAATGCCATTAGAAGAAAATTCTATAATTACAACTGGAACTAAAGTAAAAATAGGAAAAACACTACAATTTACTCTTGTTGTAATAGGAGATATAGATAATGATGGAGATATTGGAATTAATGATATAGCACAGCTTAAATTACACATTATTGAAGAACAAGTATTAGAAAATGTAGCATTAAAAGCAGCAGATTTAGATAATGATGGAGATATTACAATTGGTGATTTAGCACAAATGAAATTAATTCTAATTGGTTTATTTGAATTAGAATAAAAAGCAAAAGAAATGGAGGCTTCAAATACTATGAAAGATAAAATGAAAAAAATATTAAAAATTAGTATTTGTTTAATTGTATTTCTAATATTAACATTAGGAGCTATTTATGCTACTAATGTTCTTTCATCAAAAGGAGAATTAAATGATGATGGTATAATAGATTATAAAGATGTTAATTTATTAGAAAGACATTTAATAAATTTGAGTATTTTGCCAGAAGAAAAAAGACAGAATGCAGATATGAATAGTGATGGACAAATAACTGTAACCGACTTATCTCTTTTAATTAAAAAGATAGAAAATAAAAGAGATTATACAGTAGAATTGCTAAATATAGATACAGAAAATTATTATCCAAAGAAGAATGAAAAAATAGAAATTCAATTTGGAGCTAAAATAAACTATGATGATGTAGAAATAAAAAAAGCAATAATAAATAATCAAGAGTACACAGTAAAAAATGAGGGTGGAATCTATAAAATAGAACTAAATGTAGGAGAGCAATTTGGAAAGAAAGAGTATAATTTCACAAAAGTTATTTTAGATACAGGAGCAGAAGTAAAAGTAGATAACAAATTTATTATCTGTGTTCTAAAAGAAACTCCTTATATAGAAGAAAGCAGTTATAAATTAGAAGAAACCTATGAAGGAAAAGCTTATATAAACTTTAATTTAGTTGATAAAGATAATAGTATAACATCTGCACAATTCACAGTATATGAAGTTGAGGAAGAACAAACACAATCAGAAGATGCAGAAACACAAATTGCACAAACAAATATCAAAGCAGGAGAAAATAGAGAAGAAATAATAGTAGAAGATGGAAAAACTTACAGAGTAGAAATTTGTGTAGCTTATAATTCAGCACCAGACCCAATTGAAGGAAAAGACCATACAGACACATCTCTTTTATATAGTAAAGAATTTACCATGGCATTAGACTACCAATTTAGTATAACTAATATCCATACCCAAAAGGATGGACATGAAAACAACCATTTTGCTAGAAAAGAAGCAATAGAAATAGCATTTAATAGCACTAACTTAGCTTATGAAAATACTAATAGTCCTAATTTTGAGCCAAGTACAATTACAGTAAGTCAAAAAGAATATGAGCTAACCAAAGATGAAAATATTTACAAAGCAACCATTGATGGTTTAGAAACAGTAGGAGAAAATACAATTGTAATAGAAAAAGTAAAACTTAAAAATGGAAAAGAATTCATATTGGGTTCAGGAAATACAGTAAATGTAACAATTGATGCTCAAAAACCAGTTGTATCTGACCTAAAAGCAGAAGAAAATGTACAAGAAAAAAATATAAAAGTAACATTCCATCTTGAAGATGAAGCAAAATCAATTCAATCAGCAAAAGTAGTACTTTATGATAGTGGAGAAAATGTTATAGCAAGTCAAGACATAACAACAGAAGAACTAGAAAGTGGAAATGTGGAAAAAATCTTTAATACACAAACAACAGATAGTTATATTATCAAAGTAATAGCAACTTATAAAGAAACAGAAGACCATATAATAACAGATAGTGTTTTATTTGAAAAAGTAGTTACTGCAAATCGTTTTGCAACTATAAAAAAAGCAGTTGTAGAACCAATTAATACAGAAAAAAATAAAACAGTAAAAATTACATATGAAATAGAAACTAACAGTGAAAGTGAAGTTGCAAAAATCCGTGTCAATAACCTAGACTGTATTGCTACTAAAATAGCAGAGGGAAGATATGAAATAATTGCAGAAGTAGGAGAAGAAGCAAAAGTATTAGAACTAATAGCTAGCAAAATCATTTTTGCTGACCAAACTGAAGCAATTGTAAAAAATACTGTAGAAGTAAATGTGTTAAAAGATACACCAAAAATTGAAGAAATTAAACAAGAAGACAATTTAGCTAAAAATCAAGTAACAGTTACCTTTACATTAGTAGATCCAGATAGTAGCTTTATCACAGGAAAAGTACAATTATTAAAACCAGCAGTTGATGGAAATCCAGAACAACTAATTCAAGAACCAACTATTGAAAGAGATGGAGCACATGGAAGAGTACTTTTTGAAAATGTAGAAATTGACAAAGAATATACAGCAAGATTTATTGCAAACTATAATCGTTATCCAGAAGGTGACGAAAACATAGAAGAAAATCAAGTCAT
>CATLUC010000082.1 GCA_950059165.1 uncultured Clostridium sp. | reverse complement strand
TTTTCACACCCTTAACGATTGATACAAATATCAATCAATTTATTGTTTTTACTTTAACATAAAATTTATAAACATTCAAGTATTTTTGACAAAATTTTTTTTTGATAAATGTATAAATTCGTGATAGTATTTATATATACAAGAGGTTAGGAAGTGATTTAGTGGAAAAAATAATAAATACAATTTTAAAACAGAATACGACTTTATTTGGAATTAATCCTAAAGTAGAAAAAATCAATGTAGGATTTACTAATACCATATACAGTATAGATGATTATTTTATGGTTAAAATTTGCACTAATAGTAATAATGAAAACGCATTTCAAAAGGAAATTGAATTTTATAAAACAAACAAAACAAATAATTTAATTCCAAAAATGTATTATTCAAGTACTGATAAGAAGGATATTCCATATTTTTATGAAATTATAGAAAAAATAGATGGTGTTTCTTTATACAATGTATGGCATACTTTTAATGAAGAACAAAGACTTCTTGACTATACATATACAAAGTTTGGAAATTATTTAAAATCTAATGATTTTGTTTTAATTCATAATGATTTACATTTTGATAACATCTTCTTTAATGATGGTAAAATTAAATTAATAGATTTTGAAAGGTCAATGTATGCACCTAGAGATTTTGAACTAGATATTCTTTATAGAATGATTAGAAAACCTTGGAAATTTGCTAGTGAAGAAACTGAGCCATACACCAACTTAAGTGATTACTCAAAAATAATGTCATATATAGAAAAATATTACCCAGAGTTAGTTAATATTCCAAATCTTTATAAAAGACTAGCTATTTATGATATAGTATATTTTTTGAAACATTTAATACAACATCTAGATATAGAAGAATTGAAAAATGACGTTTTATTTGCTACTAAAAAAGTAGCATTAAAAGATGAAATAAATTAATAATTTGTGAAGGAGATAGCTATGTTTCCAGAAATTATAAATGAATATGTAAAAAATCTTACATATTTATATTGTAAAATATAAAACAAACTATATTTTTAAGTATATGATTGCAAAATTATTTATAAAGTATACGAACTCTTGTTTACTTATGATTTATAATGTGTTATACTTTAAAAGCGAGGTGATGAATTATGAATGATGAAATTCACAATAATATTGAAGAAACTGAAATTTTATTAAACAGTATCAATAATTCTGATGCTATTCAATTTTCAGAATGGACTAAAGAAAAAGCAAATTTAAGATATAATGGAAAACTCCCTAAATTTCCAATATATAATAATTTTATTTACTGGTGCAATCTAGGAATAAACATTGGAAGTGAGCAAAATAAATTAAGACCTGTTCTAATATTAAGGACTTCTAAAAATTCTCCTATATGTACAGTTATTCCATTAACCACAAAAAGACTACAAGACGGATTTTGGTTTCATATTGATTTAGAAGAAGTTGACTCGACTGTTTTAACTGAACAATTAAAAGTTGTTAGTAAAATAAGGATTACAGATCCTTATAGAAAAAAGGGAAAGCTAGTTGTTATTACAAAAAAGGACTGGAACAAAATTAATTCACAACTTAAAAGTCTATATAGGCTAAGACCAATAAAAGATGAATAAAATTTTGAGTTTTGCTTGACTTTCTCCCATTAAATAGTTTATAATTAAATTAATAAAACATTAGTGTCCGTTCTGAAAAGAACGTAATCATTATAATCCGATAGCTCAAAAGGCTATCGTTTTTTATTGCATATAATTTTAAATTTTTCATATACTATTACTACATTAGTGTCCATAGCTTTATGCTATGTAAGTCATTAGTAAAAGGAGAAAATCTGAAATATTGATTTTCTCCTTTAAATTTTTTTGCTAATTTACTTTTGTTTAATCACTACCTAAATGAAAAGAATCTGCTATTTTTTATTCCAATGAAAACACCTCCTTTGAGATTTCTTCGTAGCACAGGACTTCGTTTTGACGTAAGTCCTAACCCCCTATATGTTATGACATCATATCATAACATAAGGACTCTGCGAGGCAATAAGTTTTACACCTACTGACAAAGGAATACATTTTGCAATAAAAAATACCATCCCTTTCAGAATGATATTTGTATCTCTCTGTTTTATAAAAAGTTCGAACAGATACGTCGTTGGTGCCCTAACTAGACACGTTTACGAAATAGTTAGGACAAAAAAATATCTGTTTTCAACTCTTAAATATAGTTATACCAATAGTTTGCAGTAATTATATTTGCAAACTTATTTTTTGACTATATTTAATGTAACATAAAATAATAAAAAATACAAGAGCTAATACCATAATTTTCTTTTATTCATTTTGGGCTTTATCAAATTTCAACTTACCCTATAACTTGTAAGTTGTATGGAGGATTATAGCAAAAAAGTTGGATATTTTTTTTATAAATATCTAACTTTTTAAATTATGCATTAATCTTCAATTTGTATATATTTCTTTTCAGGTAATTCTTTCTTTTCTTCTTTTTTTGGTATTTCTATTTTTAATATTCCGTTTTTGAAAGATGCTTTTATATCTTCACTTTTTACTTCTGTTCCAACATAAAAACTTCTTGAACATGCTCCTGAATATCTCTCTCTTCTTACAAATTTGCCTTCCTCTTTTTCTTCATTATCAGAATTAATTTCTGCATGTACTGTTAAGTACCCATCTTCTACTTCCATCTTTATGTTTTCTTTTTGATATCCTGGTAATTCAATATCAATTAAATATTTGTCTTTTTTCTCCTTGATATCTGTTTTCATTATTTTGCTTTCATGTTCGGTAAAGAATGGATCTGCAAACATTTCTCCTAATAAATCAAATTCATTTTTTCTTCTTGGTATCATCATCATATCAATCTACTTCCTTTCACTTGTATGTGTTGACACCCTTTTAGGTAGCACATATTTAATTTTTAAAAGATATCTTTTATTTTTTATAACTATATAATATCACTATTTTTAGCAGTGTCAATAGTAGAGTGCTAAAATTCACAAAACTTTCACAATTCTTTCTATATTTTTACTACTATCCTAAAGCTACATCTAATATCATCATAATTGCGAATCCTATTGCTACTCCAATTGTTCCAATATTAGAATGCTCTCCCGCTTGTGATTCTGGTATTAATTCTTCAACAACAACATAAATCATCGCTCCAGCTGCAAATGATAATAAATATGGAAGTATTGGTACGACTACATTTGTAATCAAAATTGTAATCACAGTTCCTATTGGTTCTACTATTCCAGACAATGTTCCATAAAGGAATGCTTTTCCTTTTGATACTCCTTCTGCTTTTAACGGCATTGATATAATTGCCCCTTCTGGAAAGTTTTGTATTGCTATTCCGACAGCTAAAACTATTGCTCCTGTAATCGTTATACCTACATTTCCTATTAAAGCACCTGCTAAAGTAACGCCCATAGCCATTCCTTCTGGTATATTGTGAAGTGTTACTGCAAGTACCATCATTGTTTCGTTCTTTAGCTTCGCTTTTATTCCTTCTGGCTTATTATTATTTAAGTGCAAATGCGGAATCAAACTATCTAAAACAAGTAAAAATGTAATCCCAAATAGAAAACCGATTGTAGCAGGAATCCAAGCTACCTTGCCTTGTTCTTCTGACATATTTATTGATGGTATAAGTAGAGACCATATAGATGCAGCGATCATTACTCCTGCTGCAAAACCTGATAAAAGTTTTTCAACGTTTTTATTTATTTTATTTTTCATTAAAAATACCATTGCCGAACCTAAAGTTGTTCCTATAAATGGTATTATTAAACCTATGATTAATTGCATAAACTTCATTCCTTTCATTTATCAATTACATTTTATATTCTTTCAATCTCTTATAAAGCTATATAAGCCATCTCTCTTTGTGAGGTTCTCCATTTACTAATATACTTTCATTGATAATTACTTCCTATAAGTTACTAATTAATATTACCGTTATAGCATAAAGAACAAGTAATTTTCAACTTAATTACTTGCTCTATGAATTGTAATTTATATAATAGAATTGATTAGTAAAAATAAGAATAAAGCCATCATAATAGTTGACATTATTGTTGCTATTATTTTAAAAATCTTATTTACTTTATCGTTGTCTTTAAAGATTTTACAAAATAATGAATATAAATATATTCCACATATTGTTCCTAAAGTATTTGTAATAATATCTGTTATATCACTTGCACCAAATTCAAAAATAAATTGACACAATTCAAATAAACAACTAATCACGAATCCAGATAAAATTGCTTTTTTATTAATAATACCAAACATTTTTAGATATATTCCAAATGGTAAAAATATAAGAACATTTAAAATCGCCTCAAAAATTGGAATATCTCCTTCATATACATTTTCATAATAAAATGGAATCAAGTTTATCTCTCTAATTCTATGAATACTAGAAATGGAGAAATTAAGTCTAAATAATATTATCCAAATTAACAATATAATATATATACTAAATAATGTCTTCAACCAGATATTACTTTTACTTTTTTTCATACTATCTATCTCACTTTCAAATTACTATTATTTTAACAAACTACAAACTTGTAATTTGTAGAATACTATGTACCAACTATATTATAATATTGTTCTTTAGTTATATAGATTCTACCATCATGAGACATCTTTTTGTCTTTAATAAAATTTTTCCATTCCAATTTAATATTTTCTATTTCAAAAAAATCCGTATAAAATATATGCCCACTAGTAAATGAGGATTTTAGTTCTTCTATTGACCTTGTATATAATGTCATTGGATAGTCTGTTAACTTTTTATATAATAACCATTCATTATCGTTTTTAGGCTCATTTATTTTTTCATATCTAACAACAGTAAATCCACCTACTAGATATCCATTTCTTGCAAATAAAACTTTACTTCCTGCTGGAATATAATCTTTACTAAATTTACTATTACATCTATAACAATTAGAAAATTTCCAGTCCGAGAAATCTTTTTTTTCAGCATTATCTGGATTATAAGATAATATCATGTATTTTATTTCGTCATTATTTGCCGAACTCTCCATAAAATCTTTCTTTATTTTAATTTTATTTTTTAATTCAATTACTTCATAAAGATTAGGTACTTTTTGTAATAATTTGCAATTATCTTCCCAACAAATTACAACATAATCTCTACCTTCTACCATATTTTTAACATGCCCATGTTTGATGAAATTATCTGATAAATATTCAAATTCAACAGTTACATATCTACCATTGTATAAAATATTGTCTATATCAAAACCTCTTGATGACGATGGCACTAATTTAGGAAATCCCAATTCTTTATGTATTTTAGTAAATGCCATAATAACACCTGTCTCTTCATTTATATCTCCAAAAAAAGTAATCATTTCTTTCATAATTTCTTTCTCCCTACAAATTACTATTTGTTTAACACAGATTATATCAAAAAATTCTATAAAAGTATATAAAATTATTACAAACCTGTTTTTAAAATGAATCAATTTAAAAAATTTCTCAAAAATTTTCCGACTTTTGGATATTGAATGACATATACCTAGTGGAGAGTGAAATTTAAAATAAAAAATTTAAAGAAATTTTTAGAAAATTACCCCTTTTTTGAAAAACGATGACATATACCTAGTGAAGAGTAAATATCAAAAAAAATTTAAGAAATTTTCAAAAAATTACTCATTTTTCGAAAAATGGTGGCATTTACCTAGTGAGAAGTAAAAAAGTTTAACAAATTTTTTATAAATTATACCTTTTGCAAATATAGGTGGCATTTACTTATTAGAAGAATAAAATTTTACTCTTACTAATTTAAGAAAGGAGGAAATCTACATTGACAACAAATGAAGAAAATACAAAGTTAGGATTAACTGTAGATGAAGCAAGAGAAATGTTAGGTATAGGTAGAAATTTAATGTTGAAATTAGTTAAAGTAAAAGGTTTTCCAGCAGTTAGATTTAAAAGAAAAATAATCATTAATAAAGAATTGTTACCAAAATGGTTTAAGGAGAACTGTGGCGAATATGGCGACTATGATTATTAATAATTAGTAAAAAGGGCTGATTTCTTGTTTTAAACGTGATAAGATATGTTTAGATATTAAGTTTTGTGACCTTAAACTATTTAGTTTTTTAAACTTATTTGGAAGGAGTTATTTAATGGAAAAAATAAATAGACAAAGAGCACCTAAAGGAACAGTTACAATAAGGAAAAAAGGAAATAGTTATGAGGCAAGAGTAACATTAGCCCTAAATTCAATTATGGAAGGAGTTGATAAAAATCCAAGATTATCAAGAACAGCAAGAAGTGAACAAGAGGCAAGAAAAAGGTTAGGTGAATTAATTACTGATGTATATTTTGATATTAAAAGGAATAGCACAATTCCTAATGTTAAAGTATTTACAGAAGAATGTTCATCCGAATTAAATAAGTTTACTGAATTTAATGAAGAAAAAGCAAAAAGAAAAATAGAGTTACTAGCAGATGATTATACTTTATTTCCAAATATAGCAAAGGAATGGCTTAATTGGAAAAAGAATCAAGTTAATCCTACTACTAATAAAACGATTGGTTTAAAAACAGTTGAAACTTATATAAATACAATAAAAAATCATGTTATGGTAGATTTTGATAAATATCATGTGAGTGAAATTAGTAAGGATTTAGTAGAAAACTATATCAATGAAAAAAGGCAGAAAACACCTAGACTTGCTAAAGATTTATTCTTGCTTATCAGAGCAGTATTAACTTATGCAAAAGATAAAAAAGGCTTAATAAAAGAAGTTCCAAACTTTGATTTGAAATTCCAAAAGAAGAAAAGAGCTAAAGTAGCAAAAGTATGTTACTTACCAGAAGATAGGCAGAAAGTATGGCTGGATGTATGTGAGGAAGATAAAAGACCATTCGCATTACTTTTTGCTACTCTACTTCAAACAGGTATGCGACCAGAAGAAGGTTGTGGTTTAAAATGGAAATCTGTTCATTTTAATCAAAACAAAATTAGAGTAGAAAATGCCTATAAAGATATTACATTATATGATGATGAAATGAATATTACAGGACATATTATGACTGATGGAGATTTAAAAACTACGGAAAGCTATCGCAATATACCAATGACACCAAGA
>CATLUC010000081.1 GCA_950059165.1 uncultured Clostridium sp. | reverse complement strand
AAAATCCCTTGCCAATTGAGGAATACAAACCTTATTTATATGATGTTATACGTGTGCTTTAAAAAAAAAAAAAATGAAATACGTTTTATATTTTTCCTTTTATCTTTTTTTTTTTGTACCATATAGGTTATTTTACTAATTAGTGGTGCTGGTAGTAATTTTGCACCTATTTTTGCTAGTTTTACATCAATTCCTGGAACAATATAAAATTTACCATGTTCCATTTTTTTTATAGCATATTTGGCAACTTGCATACTGTTTGCTTCTCTTATATGGAATTTTACATTTGCTACTTTATTAAAATTTGTGTTAACTGGCCCTGGGCATAGTATACTAATTTGAACATTTGATTTTTCCTTTTTTAATTCTTCCCTTATGCTCTCTGAAATTCTTACAATATAAGCTTTTGTTGCATAATAAGTAGACATTAATGGTCCTGGCATAAAACCTGCTATTGAAGCAACATTTAAAATTTTCCCACTCCCAATAGCTTTCATATCAATTAAATATAGTTTCATTAAAATATGGTAAGCAACTATATTTGTATTTATCATAGCAATTTCTTTGTCTAATGATGTTTTTGTGAAGTTTCCACAATCTCCAAAACCTGCATTATTAACTAAAATATCCACATTTTGTACTTTTTTGTGGAGTTCTTTGCAATTTTCTATTATTGATAAATCCATTGAAATTGTTTGTACTTCAATTTTATTTTTTTCTTTTAATTCTTTTGCTAGTTCATTTAGTTGCTCTTCATTTCTTGCAACTAGTACTAAATTATATCCACGTTTTGCAAGTTCTCTTGCTATGTCTTTTCCAATTCCTGAAGAACTACCAGTAACTAATGCTTTCAAAAAATCACCTCTAAAATCTAAAAAAATATATACTTATTATTTAATTATTCAAAAAATATAAAAAATTAGAAAAAAGCGAATGGAAAATAATTGAACTAGAACTTCTTAAGTAATTTTATGGAAAATGTTCGCGCTAGACGTGAAAGGGTGCCATAAAATTACTTTAGAAGTTATGTGATAATTATCTTGACCGAGCATTTTTATAATTTTTTATATTTTTTTCATAACTTTGAAACTGTTATTAAATAAAAACTAAAATTTTCTGTTTTATTTTTTGCTAAACTTATTTAAAATTATACCAACTTTATGAACTATTTTTGTAGACTGGCTATTTGCAACACCTTTTCCCAAGGCTTTTCCACCTACAGTCATTGCTGCAACTAATGCACTTAATAAAAATTGTAAATCAAAGTTTAAATTGAATTGTTCAGTTATTTTCATAGCAATTAATGCACTTATTGCTCCACTTAAAACTCCACAAATATCTCCTATAACGTCTGCACAAATATTTGCAACTTTTGGTGCATTTCTAATTAGTTTGATTGAATCTTTTGACCCTTTTACTTTTTTTGTTGCTTTAGCATGGAATTCATGTTCATTTGCAACTGTTACAGCTACTCCTATAATGTCAAAAAATATCCCTACTCCTATTACTAGTATTAAAATTAGTATTGCTGGTATTAGGTTTAGGTGTGATACTCCATTAGCTGATATATATGAAAATATCATTGATAATATAAAAGTCATTATAAATACTTCTATAAACCATTTTGTGTTCGAGTGTTCTTTTTTTCCTTTTTGATTTTCTTTGCTTTCTTGTGTGTTGTTCATTTTTGTTTTTCAATCCTTTCTTTTCATGCCTCTTGTTTGTTCTAAATGTAAATTTATGAAACAAATTCTAAGTACAATGTATTTTTACTTTGTACCATAAGGCTGTTATGTTTACATAAAAATGTCGCCAAGGAAACGTCCTAAATAGCGACACATATGTTTTTTCGATTTTTAGATGGTAAAAGCCTAAGTAAATTTTACAGTTTAGGTCTAGTTGAATTTCTCTATTTCCCGCTTAGCATTACTGCTAGAGCCGTTTCCGTTTAAGGGAAATATCTATTAGTTTTAATAGACACCAGATCGCCACTTAAATCTGTACCTTAATCCCTAGACTTCCTTAGCTAATTTTCTTTTAGCAAACATTCTAGAAGTTTTCCTTAACATACTTTTTTACTCTTTACTAGTCTTTTTTGCAAAAGCAATTTCATAATCAAAAAATAAAATTGATTTGGCCAAAATTAATTTTACTTTGTTTTAGATAATCCCAATACTTTCACTCAAGACAGGCTACTCTATGTATTTTGTGTCTTGGCACGCAACATAGGTTTTACTTAAAAATGTTTATTTTAAGCCTCCACGAAACTAGGGACTCTTATGTATGCCATTACATAATACCCTAACTTCTTTACTCCCTGCCTACACACAAAACTGGCATTTCGCGCATAAACAAGAAACTTCAACGATGTGCCCTTTAGTGGATTTTTAGCCCCACCCTCGTAAAGGTTGTATGACTAGAATAATGCACCATCGATATATATTATACATTTTTTGGTTAAATATTCCAAATTGCTTCTTTGTTTGTTTTTGTCTTATTTATGTTTGATTGTTAATTAAAATTGTTCAAATCTAGTGTAATCGCATTTTTGCTCTTCTTTTCTCGTTTTTTCTTGCGTTGTTGTTGCGAACAATATATTGTCTTGTTTTAAAAATTTTTTGTAGTTTACTTGCAATAAATAAACTTTTCCACATATTTTGAATTTTCATTACGAATTTTTGACGTTTACGGAACTTTTTCGTAATGGCTATATGTATTTTTCTACTTCTTTGTATATTTCCTTAATGTTTGCAAATTAAATTGATTAGTAAATTTTTATTTGTTCGCTTGTTTTTTGTAATAAAAAGAAGTATAATTTATAAGATGAGCAAAACAGAGTGTGGTGTGTCGCTTTCTTGACAGAAAGGGGGCGATGCATATGTTGTTAGAACACGTTTATTTATTTTTTATATACATACTACTTGGTGAACTTGTAATTATTACTGTTGTAACTATTTCATTATTTGTAGCACTTTTTATTACAATGGAAAAATTAAACAACGAAAAAAACACATCTCTGTCTGGCCGTTAGAGATGTATTCTACTTTTCAGAATTAGTTTTTAGCGACACGCCACATTTCTGTGGTCGCTCATCTTCTATAATTATTATACTCAAAAAAAATAAAAAAGTCAACTTTTTTAGGAGAGAAAACATGATAAACTTAAATGAACTTAATCCAATTGGCATAGGCACATATAAACTTGATTTAGAAAATAAAGACAAAACTTTACAATCATTATTATATTCTGTTGATAAAGGTCAAAATTTTATGAGTACAAGTCTTTTATATGATAATTGTAATGTTGTAAACTTTTTATATGACTTTTTTAAGCAAGTAAATAAAGAAAATATATTCATTACTTGTCATTTAGAACCTTATATAGAAAGCAAAAAAGATGTAGAAAAACAATTAGATAAATATTTAAAACAAATGGATATTGACTATGTAGATGCCTTGCAAGTTCATATGTCTTATGCGTCAAAAATACCATTATTGGAAACATATGAGGAAATAAACAAGATGATAGAAAAGGGAAAAGTTAGATATATGTCTGCAAGTAACACTTCTTTAGAAGAATTGAAACAAATCCAAAAACACTTTAAATTATGCAGTTTTGAAGGCGTGTACAATTTAGAATGCAAATATTATGAATATGTAGTAATTTACAGTCTTTAGATTTTGCATTAGAAAAAAAGGACTTGGAAATACTTAATAATTTTCAAGACCAAAGATTTAACAATATTGACATTGACTGGAAAAATCAAGGTGGTATTACAATTGATAAATTGGCAAGTCAATTTAAATCTACAAACTAATTGCCACCAAAAATCAATAACTTTGATGGCAATTAGTTTAAATTTATATATATTTTTCAACTTCTTTGTATATTTCCTCATGAATATCCTCTATTGTTCTTATTTGCTCATCTTTTATGCAAGATACTTCATACCAATTGTATGTTTTTGCTACTTCGCAAGCTGCATGATAAGCATCCATTAAATGTTTTTCGTCACTTTCATGAATATCTTTTTGTTCACCATGTGTAAATTTATTTTCCCTATTTTTAATTAGTTCTAATGACTTTTCAACTGGCATATTTAAGAAAAAAACTTTAGTTGGAACAGGTAAACCATATAAATTAAATTCAAAATCCCATAGCCAATCTAAAAACTTTTTTCTTTCATTTTTGTCGTCTATCTTTCCTGCTTGATGTACCATATTAGCCGTAGTATAACGGTCTGCAAGTATTATGCCACCATTTTCATAATATTGTTTATATCCTGTTTGAAAAGTTGCATATCTGTCAGCTGCATAAAATGTTGATGCAATATATGGGCTTATTTTTTTTGCATCTTTTCCAAATTCCCCTGACAAATACATTTTTACTAAAGAAGAGCTTGGGCTTTCATAATTTGGAAAACTAACTACTTTATAATCTATTCCATTTTGTGTTAGTCTTTCTTTTAATTTCTCAAATTGTGTTTGTTTTCCACTGCCATCTGTTCCATCTATTACAAATAATTTTCCCATTTTTAATTACTCTCTTTCTTGCGATGTATTTTAGGACGGGGTCAAAATACATCATTTATTCTAAACTTCAATTAGAAAATTTATATATTTTAAATTTTCTATTTAACTTTTGCAATGATGTATTTTGACCCCATCCCAAAATACATCGCAAGATACATCATTCAAGCAGTAAAATAATTACCATACTAATGTATAAAAATAGGCAAATGCTTACTCCGATAATTCCAGTTATTAATCCTGCTTTAGCTATTTTGCTTCCTGTTTTGTTACAACTAATTGTTCCAAATCTTATTGCTAATATTCCTGCTGGTAAACTAATATAATAAAATAATGTTGTGCAAATTGATATTATGCCTAAGACTAAACTACTTACTCCTAGTGCTGTTTTGTTTTTGCTTTCTTCCATTTTTAACTCATTCCTTTCTTAATGGCACAAATTCAGTTGAAAAAATTGTATTATTTTTCAATCTTAATCCATTCCTCTCTATTCAAATTCTAAAATTTATATGTCATTTAATTACTTTTGTTTATTTCAAGTTGTGATATTTCCTGTAAGTCTTCTAATTTATTTACTTTAATGTAATCTTCTGATATTGTATATAAATTATTTTCTATGTATAATCCTCTTAATAGTCTTGTTTCTAAATTATAGCGATTTTTCTTTTCATTTTTGTTATGTGTTATTGTTCCTTTTAGTTTAAATCCATCTTTTAAGTTTATATTATAAACAAAATACCCTTCTGAAATATGGTCTTTTGGATAGCTTTTATAGCTGTTTATCATAGTACTATAATTGTTGTTATAACTTATTACACTAAAGTCTTCTTGATAATTATTTACAGGTATTGCTATTATTTCTTTTTCTTTTGAAAATAGCAATGCTTTATGGTTTGTTAAGATGCTTGATGTTGTTCTTCTATCTCCTATTATTGTGTCTGATATTTGAACTGGATTTTGCACATCTGTTACATCAAATAGTGCCATTTTCATCCCAGTTATTGTTGCTGTTGTAGATGTTACTTTACCACTTGAGTTTCTATTTACTTTTTCTTCTGTTTGCATGCCAATTCCTATAATATGGTTTTCGTCATAAGGGTGTAGATATGTGCTATATCCTGGTATTTTTAGCTCTCCTAATACTTTTGGTGTTTGAGGAGTGCTTAAGTCTACTACAAATAGTGGGTCTACTGTTTTATATGTTACCATATATGCCTTTTCTCCTAAAAACCTTGATGAATACATCTTTTCCCCTTTTGCTAAGTTTGTGGTTTCACCTATTTTTTTCATGTTTTCATCTAAAATGATGATTTTTGAACCATTATTGTTGTCTTGCAATGCTACTCTTAAGTTGTTTTTGTATTCATCTATTGAAAATTGGTTTATGGTTGTCCCTTTTTCTGATGCTTTATTTGCAAATTTTATATTTCCATCTTGTAATAAGTTGAATTTGTAAATTTCTGTATAATATCCGTTTTCTTCTGAATTATAATCATAGTCTAATATTCCGAATAGCCCTTTAAGTCCAAATATATTAGCTATTTTAGGTTCTCCTGTTTTGTATTTTTCGTTTAAAAGATATATGTTATTTTCTGAAACATAACAATTGTTGATGTTCATTAAATATGAATTTACATTTAATTTGTTTTCTATGTTATTTAGGTCTACATTTGATAAAATAGTTTGATAGTTTGTGTCTAAATCTTTTATTTTTCTTATATTTTTAACCCCATCATCTATTTGTTGTTCGTCTTCATAGTAATATGTTACAATTTTGTCTTTTTCCTTTTTTAATGTGCCAGATGATATTACATATAGTTTTCCATCTATACATCTTGATGTATAATATGGTTGTTCTAGTTCATAGCTTTTGATTTTTCTTGGTTTTTCTGGTGTTGTTACATCATATATTGCAACATAAGTTGTTTTTGTATCATTGTTATAATATGCTGTTCTAAATTCTTGGTAAATTACTGCTAATTTGTGATTATATAAAATTAGGTCTTCTGGTACTTTGTTACTATTTTCTGAAATTTTTGCTATTATTTTTATTTCTTCAGGTTTTTTTACATCTGTTATAATAACTTGGTTTTCTGATAATGAGTAAATATAGTCCCCATCTGTTTTTGTTACATCTGCTTCATCTACATTTTCTACTTGTATGTTTGTTGTAGAATATTCTTTCGTGCTTTCTGCTGTTGCTGTATCTGTAGAGGTTGCAGGTCCTAAATATTTTGATACATCATCTTCAATTGATGTTGATAAATTAAGTTCTGAATAATATCTAGGTGAATCATGTAATAAACTAAATGGTAATTTTAACATTGTGCTAAATATTGTTTCTTCTGGTACTTTTCTTTCGTAAATTCTTTCTAGTTCTTTTTGTGATGAAATTTGTATTATTTCTTCTTGTCCATCTTTATTAATTGTTATTGCAATTGCTACAATTATTGCTATTATTGCAATTGGTATGATGATTTTTAAGGCTTTTTTCATTTTTTATTAATCCTTTCCTTTATTTTACTTCGCATTATTAACTATACACTATCGCTTTATAAATTACAAGCAAACAAAGTAATTTTTGTATATTTTTATTTTGAGGTAAATTGCAAATGTTTTTTAGATAATAATTTGATGATATAACATTATCTATTCATTAGTTTGTCTAACTCTATTTCTGCTTTTTTTACGAAAAAATTTGTAGTATCAATAGGAATGTCTGTATCAATAATTTGTTTTTTTATTTTTTCTATTGTATCAATTTTTTTATTATTTGCTACTGTTTCTACTTCTATTAAATTATCTCCGTTTTTTATATCTTTTATATCAATTT
>CATLUC010000080.1 GCA_950059165.1 uncultured Clostridium sp. | reverse complement strand
TCCTTCTAATCTTTCACCTATATATTTCATATATATCATCCTCTCTACTTAAACAAAGTAATTTTAAAGATAAACTACATTAGAAACTCTTGGCAGTTAACACTTAATTCAATTACTATTTGATATTATCATTATAATATTTTTTGCAATAAAAATCTATAAAACAATAAAAATAATAAGTAAAATTTTTCATTTTTTCACAGGTGATTGCTTTTTTATTTTGTTGGTAACTTTAGCTACGCAAGATGTGAACTATTACTGTCTACACTTAAACCCAATAATTCTGTATTTAATTCCTTAAAATATGTATGTGCTCTTGTAAAAGCTATCATCTCTGTTGTACATACGGGGGTAAAGTACACTTCTTTGGGTGCATTTTTATACTATATTTTATTTTTAAAAACCTTCGTTCATTAGAAAATCAAATACATTTATATGTTTTATTCCATTTCTTGAATAATTTTCTTCGTCAAGCGAAATTACATATTTTGAATAGGAATCGTTAATTCCGTCAAATGCACCAAACTCTCTTTTTATTGTTTCTTCTGATGATAAAGTATAGCAAACTTGTACATATTTTAAATCATTATTTTTAGTTGCAACAAAGTCTACTTCACCTTTTTTAGTTTTCCCAATATATACCTCATAACCTTTGGCAAGTAAATCGTTATATACTATATTTTCTAAAGCATTTGAATAATTAAGTTCTTTATTATTTGTTTTTATTTTTTTAACGCCTAAATCAGAAGCATAATATTTATTTAGTGTTTTTAATACACTTTTTCCTTGAATATCATATCGATAAACTTTATTCATTATAAATGTTGAACAAAGAGCTTCCAAGTAATTATATAAAGTATCTGTTGCTATTTCGTGATGTTCAGTTTTCAAATAATTTAAAACATTAGTAGCTGAAAATTCTTTTCCTTCTGTTTCTAAAACATATTGTAGTATTTTATTAAAAGAAGTTATATCCTTTATATTTAATCTTTCAACTACATCCTTTAGAAGTATTGAATCATAAACATCAGAAATATAATTAAGTTTTGCTCTTTCATTTTCAAAAGAAAATCTTTGTGGAAGAGCTCCCCATTCAAATATATCAAGTAATAACTTTTTATACTTTTCCTTTGGTGTATTGGTAAGTTCAACTATTTCTTTAAAGGATAAAGGTAAAACTCTAAAACTAACATATCTGCCTGACAAGTCTGTAGACAATTCCAAGAAAGTCATCTTGCTATTTGAACCTGTTATAAATATGCTAAACTGGTTTGTAATTCTTAAAGAATTGATTCCTTTTTCAAATTCCTCAACCTTTTGAATTTCATCTAAAAATACATAATATTTTTCTTTATTTTTCATAAGACCTTTTATATAATCATTTAAATCTTTGGCTGTCTTTATAAAACTATAATCTAAAGACTCAAAATTTATATAAATTATTTGTTCCTCTTTTATTCCTTTTTCTTTTAATTCATCTATTATTTGAGTTAAAATGACAGATTTTCCACTTCTTCTTAATCCATATATTATTTTTATTAGTGATGTTTCTTCATAAAAATCTCTTATTTGAGTTAAATATTTTTCTCTTATTAACATATTTTTCACCTCAAAAATATTTTAACATATAATTTTATTTTTGTAAAGTTATTTTGATATACTGGAATAACTTTTTATCTTTATAAAATTATTTTGATATATTGGAATTATTTTGTAAAAGCAAAATCTAGCTGTTTCAAAGCCTCTCACATTTTACAAAGGACTTTTTAAAAGTTATTACACTTTTTCAAATGAGTTTTTTTATATCAGTTTTTAAATCAAATTGAATCGTCTTATCTTTATCTATATAAATTTTATTGATAACCATTTGTAACATCATTCTATTAGGCTTTTGATTTTCTACAATTTCATCAAAGTATTCTATTGCTGTTTTTAATTTATTTACTTTTTGTTCCAAATTCTTCTTTTTATCTGTTTCAATAGTTGCTTTCAAATAAGTTATAGTTTGTCTTTTTTCTTTTTCTAATTCTTTATATGTATTTTCTATTATTTCCTTTTGCATAGAATTTGTAGCAGAAGCTAACTCTTTTATTTTTTGACTTACTAACATTTTATATTCTTCATTTGCCATATTTAATTTGTTTTGTAACTTATATTTATTATCTTCTTTTTTATCTTGTTTTATTTCTAGTTTAATATTTTGTATTTCTTTTAAATATTGTCTTTTAGTAAATTTCAGAAATTCTTTCAAATGTATTAGTATATCTTTTTCTTTTACTTCATGACAATGACAAGCTTTTGTGCTAAACTGTCTATATTTAGAACAATCATATCCCTTTTCTTTTACTTTTCTTTTAATCATAATCCCGGGACATACCTGAACCACAATCTGCACACTGACACATTCCTGAAAAGTAATATTCTCTTTTTGTATTTGCCCTAGAAGTATTTTGTTCTTTCTTTTTTTTTCTTATTTCTTGTGCTAAATCGAATATTTCTTTTGAAATAATTGGCTCATGATGATTTTCAAATACAAAATGTTCTTCTTTTGGTAATTTTACAGCCTTTCCTCTAATATTTACGGTTCGCTTTTTATGCGTAATTAAAGTACCCGTATAAATCTCATTTTTTAAGATATTACTTACCATATCTTTTGTCCAAGATTCTTGAACTTTATGCTTATACACTCGTCCTCGTTCTAAATGTTTTCTTCTGTAATACGCAGATGGTGTTGGATAATTATATTTCACATTTAATATTTCACTAATTTTTTGAAATCCATATCCCTTTTCAACATATAATTTAAATATCGTTTCAATAGCTGATTTTAGTTCATCTATGATATAAAGCATAGGAATATCATCTTTAAAAACTTTTTCATAACCATAGTAATTTCCCATAATTAGTCTTGCTGTTTTTTGTTTGGAATACATATGGTCTCTTGTTTTTCTTGAACAGTCTTTTACATATCTTTCATTAAACCAAGTTGTAATACCAATAGTATCATCCCTATCATTTAGTACATCATAGATTCCACCCATTTCGGAAACTAGAATTAAGTTCTTTTGCATATTTTTGAACTCATCAATTAGGACTAAAACTTTTCCGTTATTTCTTCCTATTCGTGATAGGTCTTTTGCTATAACTACATCAATTTTCCCTCCTTTTACTTTTTCTATCATTTTTGAAAATTCAGGTCTAGTAAAGGTATATCCCGAAACATTGTCATCTATGTAGAAGTCTTCCTCTTTAATAATCCAATTACGAGTAGAAGCATATTCCTTAATAATTCTTTTTTGTTCTTCTATGCTTGAATAATTTTCTTTATCCTCGTCTCTAGACAATCTACAATATCCGTACAACTGTCACTTTTTCCTCCATTTCTAGCCTGATATTGCCTATGTCTTGAATATTAGCATACATTACGATTTAGTTCCACTTGTTTCATAATTATTTTTTTGAGAATCTCGGGATAATTCTCTTTTCCTGTTATAAAAATAGCTATATGATACTTTTCTTTTTTATATTTCTTAATTTTCTCTTTTGTTTCTTGTTTTTTTAATTCTTCCTCCGTTAAATAAATTTGCATATATTTTGTATTAGATATTTCATTAGAAGTATTTTGCATTCTATTCAGGCTCCTTCATAATATTTCTCTATAAATATTATGCAAAAAGAAATAGGTAATATCTCTTTTTGTCTGAAATTACTTTTGTAAAATCCTATTATAATTGCATATAAAAATAATTTAGAGCAAAAGATCAATTGAGAAATTTTTAAAAACTTATTGTTTCTGAAATAAAAATAAAGTATAATAGAGCCATCCTTTTCAAAGGAAATCTTTGTAAAAGGATGTGAACATTTGAGTTCATTCGATTTAATTTGGCGATTAATTGTTTTATTATTATTTAGTAATAATAAAAATAATGAAAACCAAAATTCTCAAGATTAGTGCAAACTAATCAAAGGCAGTTTGGTCAACTGCCTTTATTTTTTTTGCAAAAAAATGAGATATGTGGTCAACATATCTCTGTGAACATTCGAGTTCTTCGATTTATTCTCTTGCTTAAGCTAAATATAGTATACTATATTTTTTATTATATGTCAAATACATTTGAAAAATTCATTTTTTATCAACTTTTACTTTTAAGTTGTATATTTTTCTTCCACCACATTTTTCTCCTATTTCTTCCAAGTCATTATATATTCTATTTCATTTGTATTCTCATCTATATTTAATGTTAAGTTTTCTTTATCTTCTTTTATTTTATCTAATAAAGATGTTCCTATTCCACTATGCTGATTATTTATATCTACAAAAATTCCTGCTCATTTAACCTTTTCTCTTCTAATCTACTTGAAATTTGCTCTTCTAATTTTTGTACTTCCTATTTATTATTTTTCATTATTATAGCCATCAGTTCTCTTTGGTAACTATCTCTTAAATTATTCATTTCATATTCATCAATAATACCATTTGAATTTAAAAGACCAAGTAAAAATGATATCTTTTTTATGGATTCTATTGCTCCACTTTTTTCAATAATTTTATCTTTTAAAATTTCAAAGTTTTCTAATGTCTTATCTTTCCCTTCAGTTACATAAATATGTAATATTTGAATAAAATCATTAGCCTCATCTTGATCAATCATACCACTTCTCATAATTACTTTTGTATATTCTTTATCTTCTTGTGATAAATCTGTAACAATATTCCTTTTACTATCATTTTCATTCCTTATTTCATTCATTAAAAACGAAAATTCAAATTCATTTCCTCCACTATACTTTTCATAAGGTGATATAATATCAAACCTTTTAATAATATCTTTAGCTGTTCTATAATATTCTTCTAAATTCATCTCCATTTTAGTATTACATGTTCTTAATTCTGTAAAGAGTTTGTATATATCTTGAAACTTTTTAGGTTCTAAATTCTTTTTAGCATCCGTCATGTTTGTTATTAGTCCTGTAATTTGTGAAATAGAAAGTTTTACAATTTCTCCATTTTTTAATTTTTGAACATCTTTTATAGCCTTTATATCTGCTAAAATTCCCATAAAAAATCCTCCTCTTTACAAGTTACTTTTCCTTTATATATTTAAATACATTATCCTTATCTATGTAAACAAAATTTTCAGGTTGTTCAATTATATAATCATAAGATAATTCAATATATGTCTTGTATGGCAATTTTGCACCTTTACCATTATTTATACTAAAATAAATATTATCATCTTCTAATTTGTTATAAATTATTTCTATTGTATCTTTTTGTTCTTCTTCAGGCAAATTATAAAATATTATACTTTTCATAAACTCAATAATAATATCATCTAGCCTATCCTCAAAAATTTTAATTTTTTCAATAAGATTATATTTATTATTTTTGACTATTCTTAATTTTTCTTTGATTGGTATATTTATTTCTATAATTTCTTTCATTGCATCTTCACATTTTTCTGGTAAATACCAAATCATGAATCTATTATTGCAATCATGATAAAGCGTTTTATATTCAATATTAAAATCTTCATTACAATTTTCACAAATATATTTAAATAATTTTTCTGTTTTTACTTTTTCTCTCGTTTCAGGATTAACATCTACATTAATAGAATCCCAAACTGTAAATTTCCCTTTATGACTACACTTTGGGCATACTATTTCTTCACAATGGAATTTACTCATATCTTCCTCCAAATTCCAGTATAATATATCATATTTATGCATTTTTCTCAACCATATTGTAAGTATTTTACCAAAATTATTTTTAAAAATAATTTTGCAGGATCAGGGCGACGTCTCGAACCCACATAACTGCCTAAAAGCGTGGCTTTTATCGGTATACTCTTTCATTATAGCGATGTCAAATAGATGTCTCATTTTTTTGCCAAAAAAGAACCAATATAAATTAATAAATCTATATTGGTTTTCACTTTATTTCAATTCTTCTTTTAATTATATTTCATCTTTTAGTCCTTCAAAATAATATTTTTAATGTCAAGATAATTCTTAAAAGTTATTCGCATACAAACTTGTCCAATCAAAATTACTATAATCTCTGTCACTTTTATATTTACTTTTATGATTACTTTTTATCTCTTTAACATTTGTATTAATAGGCTTTGTATCAACTTGTTTACAGGTATTAACATTTTTGCATATAGGTGTCGATATCGAAAATTATAAGCAATATCAAGCATTTCATTTATTCATCCAAAGATTAAGACTTTACGGGGGTAAAGTCTCCTGGATGTGAAAATAATATAATCCATTTTCCTTTGTAATCTTCTAATGCTATTTCTCCGAAAAGTCGTTGCAGCTCTAAAATCTGGTGCTTTTTGTCCAATCTTTACATTTCCATTCATCATTAATTCATAATCCATAAAAATAAACTCCTCTCTTTTTTTTATTATATGAGAGAAGCTAATTTTTTTTTTTTTTTTTATATAAACTTAAATTTTATTACTGGTAGTTTTATCTTTATTAATTCATTTTTCACTTATCCTATTTGATTTTAAAATTGTACAGGGCTCATTCCTTTTAATTGGCTAATTTTCCTCAATTTTAAACTCTTCAATATTTGGTTCTTTCATATCCTCATCTGTAACAATATCAAACTTTTGATTATAGGTAGTTATATTTTCTCTTACTAATCCATTTTTATCTTTTACTGTTTCAATGGCTTTTACTGCTAGTCCAGTTTCTTTATTTAGATACATTTTTAAAGATACAGTTCCTTCGGCATATACAGAATTTGTATTTTTCATACTATCTATTACATAACAGTCTTGTCCTTCAACTTTTTCTGTATATATCTTTGACACAATACTATCATGTAAAACTTCTAACCATGTAGTCTCATTAACAAAGCTGACTAGTTTTGAGCTTAATGAATTTTTTTCCTCTTTAAATCTACGTAGTATCTTTTGTTCCCCTGCTATTGTATAAAATCTTCTTTCATGTTGTTCTGTTACCTGAATTATTGTTACACTGTTATCTTTCTTTTTCATAACTATTTTTTCAACATCATTTTTTATGAATTTTTCGATTTCTGCACTTTCGGCTATTACTTTGCTATAAATATTTTCTTTTACTTCACATTCAGCTACTTTCTTTTGTAAATTTTTTATAATTATGAATTTTCTAGTTGTATTTACTACAAATATAACTAACACAATAAGTAAAATTACTAATAAAATTTTTGTGAAATTTATTTCCCTAACCCTTTCACCTGGAACCCTTGTATTTTCCCCTGTAAAGTGGTACTATAAGGTTAAATTTTTAACAAAGTTGATAGGAGGTTTTTTTCATGGATTTTGCAAAAGAATACGAACAGAAACTTACAACTGCCGACGAAGCAGTAAAAATCATTAAATCCGGGGACTGGGTGGATTACGGATGGTGTAACGGCACTCCTGACGCTCTGGATAAAGCCCTTGCCAAAAGAACCGACGAGTTAAAAGACATCAATC
>CATLUC010000079.1 GCA_950059165.1 uncultured Clostridium sp. | reverse complement strand
TAGATGACCAAAAAAGACAAAAACCACAAAGGACAAGTAGTATAATAAACGCAAAAGTTATGGTCTAGTGAAAATAGCCATAAAAAAAAACACATTAAATCACTAGATTATAGCAAAAAAACAAAGAGGTGGTAAGGATGTTTCAAAACGAAAACGTAATTGAAAAAGAAAATGGCAAACTAAACATATTCTCAAATATATTTGCCATAAAAAATATAGTAATATATGTAATTTCATTCATGTTATCAATGGTAACACTAGGAGGAGAATTCTCAATATTCAGTATCAGTATATTAGGAGCATGTCTAGCTTCATCTGTGCCAATACTAGGAGTAGTTTTAGTATCATTAATTGGAAACACCATACATGCAGGAGTAGGAGGAGCAATACGGATACTTCTTAACAACACTAGTATTTTTAGCAACACTATTCATCATAAAACCAATATATAACGAAACCGAAAGAAACGAAAAAATCAAAATAGGAAAAAACATATTCATATCAACACTAATTATACAAATTATAAAACTTGCAATATCAGGATTTACAATATATGACGCACTATCAGGAATAACACTATCAATAATAGGAATAGTATTTTACAAAATATTTGTAAACGCAACAGTAGTACTACAAGAATTCTGGACAAAAAAAGCATTTACAATAGAAGAAGTAATAGGAGCAAGCCTATTACTCTCAATTAGTGTAGGAGCACTTCGGAGACATTAGCCTATTTGGCTTTGGAATAAAAAACATATTAAGCATACTAATTGTAATGATATTAGGTTGGAAAAACGGGATTTTAGTTGGAACAACAGCAGGAGTAACAATAGGAGTAACGTTGCGGAGTAATCACAAACACAGAACCAATAATGATAGCAGCATATGCAATTTCAGGAATGATGGCAGGAATATTAAACAGATTTGGCAAAATAGGCGTAGTAGTAGGTTTTGCCTTAGGAAATGTCATCCTAGCATATGTATCTAATGGATATACAGTAGAACTAATACACTTCAAAGAAATCCTAATAGCATTTATAGGGCTACTTGCAGTACCAAACAACATACATATTGAACTAGAAGAATTCATAGGAAACACAAAACTATTACCAGTAACACCTGGAAATAGCCTAAACAAAAGTAAAGAAGTAGCAAAAACCCTAAACCAAGTATCGAAAACAATACAAGACATGGCAACAACATATGAGCCAACAAACGAAGTTTCATACAAATCAAACAAGCAAATATTTATAACAGAGCTACTTGGAAACTTAGAGCCATACAAAGACAATATGCTATATGAAGATATGGCAGACACAGAAGGCAAAATAATAGACGAAATATTCAAATACCTACTAGACAAACAAGAAATAACAAGAGAAGCTCTATTAGAACTATTTGCAAAATGCAATAGTTACATAGTAGGATTTGACGACAAAGAAATAAGTACATATTTAGAAGAAAATATCTCACAAATAATTCACATGATAAACATGTCATACAAAGTAGCAAAATCAGACTTTATTTGGAAGAAAAAAGTAGAAGAAAGCAACAAAAACATAAACAAACAACTAAATGGAGTATCCAAAGCAATACAAAAAGTCGCAAAAGGCATAGAAAATGACATAGAAAACCAATACAAATACGAAAAAGAAAAAATACAAATACTAGAAATATTAAGACAAAAAGAAATAAATGCACAAGAAATATCAATAAAAAAAGAAGGAAGATACATATTAGAAATATATGCAGAAGAAATATTAGAAACATCTAAAATAGAAACAATAGAAAAAATAACAACACAAATCCTAAAAGAAAAAATAGTATTTAACGAAGAAGCAAGCATCGGAAAAAAATACAACTTCCTATCAGACGATAAATTCATCATGGCAATGGGCACAGGAGAAGCCATAAAAAGCAAAAGCGAACAATCAGGAGACGCAATGCTAAACATCAGACTAAAAGACGGGAAACAATTGCTAGCAATAAGTGATGGAATGGGAAGTGGAAAAGAAGCAAAACAAAGTAGCCTAAAAGCCTTACGAATGCTAGAAAACCTACTACTATCTGGCTTTGACAAAACAATATCATTAGACTTAATAAACACATCGCTAATAAACCAAAACACAGAAATATTTGCAACACTAGACATAGCAATAATAGACCTATACACAGGAAACATCGAATTCATCAAAAGTGGAGCATGTCCAACATACATAAAAAATAACAAAAAAGTACAAATAATAAAATCAAACTCATTGCCAACAGGAATGATAGAAAACGGTCAAATACAAACATTTGACAAAGACATAACATCTGGAGACATCATACTTATGTGTTCAGACGGTATCTTAGACGCAAACATAGAATACAAAAACAAAGAACTATGGCTAAAATACATGTTAGAAGACATAGAAACAACAAACACACAAAAAATCTCTGACCTAATATTAAACGAGGCAATAGACAATAATTATGGAACAATAAAAGACGACATGAGCATAATAGTATGTAAATTCAAGAAAAAAGAGGAAATGTGAAATTAGAACATTTCCTCTTTCACATTTTTATGAAATTTGGGACACATCTTTACAAATATGATTTATTAGCAAGCAGTTTTTATAAATACAATAAATTAATTAAAAACAAACAAAAAATGCAAAAAGAGATAAAAAAACATAAAAATCAGAAATATTTATAAAAAAAATGAATAAAACAAACAAAAACACAAAAAATAATATTAAAAAGTGTTTACAATTTGTGAATTCTATAATATAATATAACAAGGAGGAGTATTTATGCTAGTAGAATTTAGTGTTAAAAATTTCATGTCAATAAAAGATGAAATAACATTTAGTATGGTAGCAGGTATTGGAGACGAAAATATAGAAAATACCATAAAAGTTGAAAATACGGATGAAAAATATTTAAAGTCAACTGCTATTTATGGTGCAAATGCATCAGGAAAAACAAACTTTATGAAGGCTTTAACAGCAGCTATTTTAATGGTTAGAAGATCTAACTTAAGAAATATTAATGAACCACTATTAGAGATGAAACCTTTTAAATTTGATTCAAAGACAGTTAATGAACCTTGTGAATTTAGATTTGTTTTTATAAAGAATAATATTAAATATATATATGGATTTTCAGCAGACATAAATAGAATATACACTGAATATCTATATCAATATTTGTCAGCTAAGCCAAGTTTGATTTTTGAAAGAAAAAATGTCAATGAATATAAATTTACTCAGTCAGAACAAAGTAAATTAGCAGAATTGGCAACTAAAAATACAGAGAAAAAATTATTTTTATCAACAGCAACAGAATGGAATTATGAAAAAACTAAAGATGCGTATATATGGTTTGCAGAAGACATAGACACATATAATGACTATATGAATATAGGTGGATATGCATTTAATAAATTTGAAAATGATAATGAAGGGAACCTAAAGAGATTTACAATAAATTTATTAAAACAAGCAGATATTCTTATAAAAGATTATAATTTTGAAGTGAAAAATATAAATGTAAATAATATAATAGCAGCATTTAATAATATAAAAGTTCCAAACGAAAATATAGTTCAAAAAGAAGTAAAAATATCTACATTCCACGAAATAGAAAATGAAGATGGAAATATAGAAAATTATGAATTAGAACTACAAGAAGAATCGTTAGGAACACAAAATTTATTTTTCTTTAGCCCTATTTTAAAAGAAGCATTTGAAGAAGGGAAAGTAATAATTGTAGATGAAATAGATAAAAGTCTGCATCCTTTATTAGTAGAATTTATAATAAAATTATTTCATAATAGTGAAATAAATAAAAATAATGCACAATTAATATTTAATACACATGATACCAATTTATTATCATTAGATAATTTTAGAAGAGATCAAATATGGTTTACAGAGAAGGAACCAAAAAAAGGAACTACTGTTTTATATCCATTGGACGATTTTTCAGTAAGAAAAACTGAAAATATTCAAAAAGGATACTTGAATGGTAGATATGGTGCAATACCTTTTTTTGCTACAGGTAAGAGCCTATGGGAAGATTAGAACAAAGAAAAAGAAACCATAACCAAAGAAAAGTAAAATCAATTGTTGCAATAGGATGTGAAGGAAAAAACAAGACAGAAACAATTTATTTAAAAAATTTTTCTAGTAGAGAATGTATTATAAGATTTTCTACTGGAAAACATACAGACCCAATAGGAATGGCAAATGATTTAGTGGAGTTTATAAAAAAAGAAGACATTAAAGCTGAATATGGGGATAAAATATATCTTCTAATAGACACAGATGTAAACCAAAACAAGCAAAGTCAAATAGATAAAGCAAAAGAGATATGTAATCAATATGATATTGAATTGATTACCTCAACACCAACATTTGAGTATTGGTACATATTGCATTTTGGATATACTACAAAAATATATCAAAGTAGTGAGCAAGTTAAAAATGATATGAAAAATAAAATAGAAAACTATTCTGAAAGTATGAATGTCTATCCTATTATAACAAACAAAACTGATGAGGCTATAAAGAATGCAAAGCAATTGGAAAATTTTCAAATAAAAAATGGACAAGACCTAAATAATGAAAATTGCAATCCATATACTGGTGTATATAAAGTAATAGAAGAATTAAAAAAAGGCAATAAAAATTTTGCAAAAAATAAAAATTAGTTGCAAAAAGAGGAAACTTAAATTCAAATTCTATTGAAAACTGCCCCCTTTTATGATATATTATAAATATCAAAAAAGGAGGCACTAATTATGGGTAGAGGAAAAAGATATGAAGAACCAAAACTAAACCTAAAAAAAGTATTCGCAGTCATTGTAGCAATAGCAGTAGTAATCATGTTCATATTCATAATAAAAGGAATACTAACAAAAGACAAAGACCAACTAAAAATAGGTAGTAAAGACTACGCAGTAATATATAAAGACGGAAAATGGGGAGTAATAGACTCTAACGGAACAGTAGTAATAGACCCATCATATGAAGAAATGATAACAATACCAAACAGCAAAAACGACGTATTTCTATGCATATATGATGTAAACTACGAAACAGGAGAATACAAAACAAAAGCCCTAAACAGCAAAAACGAAGAAATATTTATAGGATACGAGCAACTAGAAGCAATATCAAACAAAGACACAAACAACAACATATGGTATGAAGAAAACGTACTAAAAGTAAAAAAAGACGGAAAATACGGGCTAATAGACCTAAATGGAAAAGAACTAACCCAATGTCAATATGACGAACTAACAGCACTAGAAGGAATAAAAAACACAATAAAAGCAACCAAAGACGGAAAAATCGGCTTACTAAACGAAGAAGGGCAAGAAATATTACCAAACCAATACTTAGAAATAATAGCTTTAGGAAAAGACAACAAATCAGGCTTCATAGTAAAAAAAGAAGACGGAAAATATGGAATAGTAGACTATGCAAACCAAACCATACTAGAAGCAAAATACGAAGGAATTGACAAAATCTATGGAAGCGATATGTATGTTGTAAAACAAGCAGGAAAACAAATATTAGTAAAAAAAGACGGAACAGAAGTATTAACAGTAGGATATGACGAAATAAAAGAAATTCTAAAAAATGCAGAAAATGGAATAATCTACGTAAAAGACGGAAAATACGGAATAATGAGGCAAAACGGAGAAATAGCAATACCAAACGAATACGAAGAACTAAAAGAAGCAAAATCAGGAATACTAATAATAAAACAAAACGGAAAATACGGAATAATGGACTTACAAAAACAAACAAAAATAGAACCAACATACATAGGCATAAAATACAACGAAAAAGCAGACCTATACATAGCAGAAAAAGAAGACTTTAGCAACGACATAATAGACACAACATTTGCAGTAAAACAAACAGGAATACTAATAGATTTAGATGACGAAAAAGGCTACATAGAACTAAAACAAGGAGAAGAATACAAATACTACAACTTCAAATTCGAAGAAAAAAACATCACACAAATCCACACCTCAAACACACTATACAAAAGCAAAAAAGACGGAAAATACGGATTTGTAGACAAAAACGGCAAAGTCGTAATAGACTACACATATGACGACGCAACAGAACAAAACATATATGGATACAGTGGCATAAAAAAAGACGGAAAATGGGGTTCAATAGACAACAAAGGAAACATTGTACAAGAACCAACCTACAATCTAGACGACTACCTAAAAATAGACTTTATCGGCAAATGGCACCTAGGCAAAGACATAAACATGAACTACTACAACATGATGTGACATTGGGGACGTTTCCTTTGTCACATTTTTGTGAAACTTGGGACACATCTTAAATAACTGGAACGTAAATATTTAGGAAGGAAGTAACAAATATGGAACTAAAGACAAATTATCAATATACATATTTCATTTATCCTTTTGTGATAAAGGACGGAAAATACCAAAAATACATTTTAAAAATGTTAAAAGACAAAAACTGTAGTTTAAAAGTATTCCAAAAAGAAAAAGACATAAAACTATACAAATACTTTTTGCCAAAAACAAGAGAGTTCTTGTTTTCTAGTTTTAGTTATGGAGTAGCAAAACTAAAAAAATTAGAAGAATTACCAATAGAAACAAGAGCAGCACTTTTAGCAAAAAATCCATGCAACATATTTGAATACACACTAAAAAAAGACATACAAGGAAAACTAGAAAAAGGAAATGGAATTTTTTTCAACATACAAAAAATAGAAATAATATGTTTTTCAACAGGAATAGGCTTTTTAGCAATGAAAACAAACTTAGAAGAATACAGCGAATTTAGCAATATTCTAAATTTCAATTACAAATTTAGAGATATTAACAACGAATTAGCAAACCTAGACAACTATGACAACATAAGAATTCAAACAGACAGCTTTGCAGACACAAGAACATTCCAAGAATTAATACATGAAATAACAGGTTATCAAAATGAGGCATCAAGGCTAAACATAGAAACAGAAAGGTTTCTAACATATTCCTATGTTTGCATAGACCAAGAAGCATGGAATCAAGAAAATCATTTTGATAGCATAAAAAATCAATTTATCAAATATGCTAACATTTTGCCAACAGATAACAGCAGAGATTATGAATATGAAAAAGTAGAAACATTTTCTAGATGGAAATATGCAAAATTAGGTCTAACAAAAGTAGGTATGACACTATTTTCATCAAGCAATGACATTAACAATTACACAATTCTACCTGAAGAATACGAAAACCAATATTTTTACACATACATATTAAATCTATACAAAAAAATGTATTTAAGAAAAATAGAATTAGAATTTAAAAATATAAACAAAGTAAAAAAGACTAGAAGAAAATTCATAGAATTCACCAAAAACCTATGGATACAAGAAATTACAGAAGAAGAAACAGGAACATTATTAAATGACAAATTACAAGAAATATTTGAACTAGAAAAACTATATATGCAAGTAAAAAGCAAGTATGACCTATTCTATAAAGAAGCAAACATAGAAAAAGAAAGAAAATCAACAATAGCTATTGCAATAGTTCTAGCAATTTCATTTTTATGCAACATAATAAATATGATAATCTTATTAAAAATGTGACATTGGGGACGTTTCCTTTTTCACATTTTTGTGAAATTGGGGACACATC
>CATLUC010000078.1 GCA_950059165.1 uncultured Clostridium sp. | reverse complement strand
AACTTGTATTCCTTTCATATGGTGTATCATCTGTTACTGGTATCCATACAAATTGGTTTCCTACATTTTCTATATCATTTGCAACATCTGAAATTACTAATCCTTTTGATATATCATTTAAACCTGGCACAATTGAAAATTCTACTGGTATTACTGCTGTTCCATTTTTTGTATATGTTTTGTTTTCGTTTCCTGTTACAATTTCTCCTGGAACTGCTACATTACTTACTGGTGGTGTTGGTTCAACTGTTTGATTTCCTACTGTTACCTTTCCATTTTCATCAATATTTACTTCATATCCATCAACTGTTACTTTTGCTGGCAATTCTGTTATACTGTCTGCTCCTGTTACACCCTCTGTTTGTTTTAAATTTTCTTTTAACTCATTTATGTCTATTGTTCCATCTGCTCCATAGCTTCCCATTACTGCTATTTGCACTTTTTCTTTAGCTTCTGCCTCAGTTGTTTTACTTTTTGCAGTTTGTGCCTTTGTTAATATTCCGATTTTCTCCTGTTAAAGTGGCAATTGTTACTCCTGCTAATATTAGCAATACTATTATTGTGATTACTAATGCTATTAATGTTATACCCTTGTTTGCTTTTTTTATTTTTCTTATATTTTTCATTAATTCAAATCCTCCCATATTTCTTTTGTTCTAATATAAAATTTTTAATTTTTATTATTATTTACTTCTTTATAAAAATAGTATACCTTGCTATTCACGAAAAGTCAAAAATAAGAATTGAACTTATATTAATGTTAAGCTTTTCGGCTTCTTCTATTTTTACTTAAACAAGAGTTTTACTTTAATTTTCAATGTTCTACTATTTTCAAAAATTTCTCATAATAACTTTTTCAAACTCATTTTACCAATAATCGAAGGTACTGTCAATAAGTTTTTCATAATTTTCAAAAGATTCTTTGGGCATATCTAGGACAGGCACCACGATGCCCATTTGGGCATAATTGGGACAGGTTAGCTATACTTCTTAAGTTTCAGGCTTCGTCTACATTGTCTATTATGTCTTTGCATTCTTTCCATGTTGTTACTTTTAGGCAGTCATATTCTGTCTCCATTTTTTGTGCTATTTCTTTAGTTTTATCTGTTGATTTTAGGTCTGCTACAATTATGTTTTTTAGGTATTCTTCTTTGCCATATAGTATTTTAAATAGACTCGACCTTAAAAATCCCTCTATTTTTTCCTCTTGATTTTTGACTGCTATTATTAGATAAATTCCATCAGATTGAAATCTTGTGTATGTAAATATGTTTACAATGTTTTTGATAATTTCAAAAAAACCATAAATGGCAAGTGTCCAAAAGATAGTGTTTAAAAAAAATTCTGTCATTTTTCAATCATGCCTCCTATGGTTTATTATATGAAATATTATTTAGTTTGTGATTTTGTTAATATTAGTTTTCGCAAGCATCGAAAAAGATACTAAGTTTCATGTTACTCTTTTGCTCTAATCCGTTTTTCTATTCTTAACCTGTCCCAATTATGCCCAAATGGGAATAACCGTGCCTGTCCCAATTATGCCCAAATAAAAAAACCTACCTTTATTTTGGTAAGCTTTTTTATTTATTTAAATAAGTTGTAATATTGCAACTTCTGCTCCGTCTCCTCTTCTTGGTCCAGCTTTTATTATACGAGTATATCCTCCTACATTTTTACCTGCATATTTTGGAGCTATTTCGTTAAATAGTTTTGCTGGTAAGTCAATATTTTTTCCTTCACTGTCTTTTACTTTGTTTAGTTTTCTCATTATTTTTCTTCTTGCATTTAATCTTGATGGCATATCTTTTTGTCTTTTTTCAGTAGTTTCTTCTTTTACTACTTTTAGGTATTCTTTACCATTTTTACTTTTTACAAGTTCTGTTTCTTTGTTACCTTTTGCATCTAATTTTGCTTTTATTACTTTTACCTCTACTGTTTCAAAGTTATCTTTTTCTTTGATGGCAAGTGATATAATGCTATCAGCAATAGCTTTTACTTCTTTTGCTCTTGCTAAAGTTGTTTCTACTTTACCATGCATAATTAAGTCTGTTGTTAGGTTTTTTAACATTGCCATTCTTATGTCTGTTGTTCTACCTAGTTTTCTATTTGTAGCCAATTTTTTCACCTTCCTTTTTTCTAAATAGTCAGGGGACACATCTTTTCCTCTAGGTATTTATTTACTTACAATATATGTCCTCTACCTAAAGTAAATTTGTGATTACCCTTAAATAATTCAATACTCTAATCATCTTCTTTTGCAAAATCTAAACCTAAAGAATGTAATTTTGCTGTTACTTCGTCAAATGATTTCTTACCTAAGTTTCTTACTTTCATCATGTCTGTTTCAGATTTAGTAGTTAAATCCTCTACTGATGCTATTCCTGCTCTTTTTAAGCAATTGAATGATCTAACTGATAATTCTAATTCTTCAATTGACATTTCTAGTACTTTTTCTTTTTTAGATTCTTCTTTTTCTATCATAACTTGTGTGTTTTTAGTTGCCTCTGATAAGTCAATAAATAATTCTAAATGTCCTGTCATTACTTTAGCTGCTAAACTTAAAGCTTCATGTGCTTTTAAGCTTCCATCTGTCCATACTTCAATAACTAATTTATCATAATCTACCATTTGTCCAACTCTAGTATTTTCTACTTGATAATTAACTTTTTTTACAGGTGTATAGATAGAGTCTATTGGAAGTACAGATATATCTTGATTTGCTTTTTTGTTTTTATCAGCTGAATTATATCCTCTTCCTTTATCTGCTGTCATTTCCATTTTTAGGCTTCCACCTTCTGAAATGGTTGCAATATGTAATTCTGGATTTAGGACTTCAACAGTTCCATCTGTGATAATGTCTGCTGCTGTAACTTCTCCTTCACCTTTTACCTCGATTCTCAAAGCTTTTTCTTCGTTATCATCGAATCTTAATCTAACATTTTTTAAGTTTACAATTATTTCTGGTACATCCTCTACTATGTTTGGAATGGTAGAAAATTCATGTAATACCCCATCTATTTTTACACTTGTTATGGCACAACCTGGAAGTGACGAAAGTAAAATTCTTCTAAGAGAATTTCCTATTGTTACTCCATAACCTCTTTCTAATGGTTCGCATACAAATTTTGCATAATTATTTGTATCATCAACTTCTAGACATTCAATATTTGGCTTTTCAAATTCTATCATTTTTACCTCCTAAATTTTAGGAATATCTCCCTAATTTTCTAAAAACTTTTAGGTTTTCTAAGTAAAATTTTAAAGTTTTGATGAAACCTTTATACTTACTTTTTACCGTTATTATTTTGAGTAAAGCTCTACTATTAAATGTTCTTCGATTGGAATATCAATATCTTCTCTTATCGCTAAGCGAATAACTTTACCACTTAATTTTTCGCTATCCTTTTCTAACCATGCTGGAATTGGTCTTTTGCTTGATTCTTCTACATTTATTTTGATAGTAGCATTGTCTTTTTTGCTTTCTCTTACTGTGATAACATCTCCTGGTTTTACTAAATAAGATGGAATATCAACTTTTTTACCATTTACTTCAAATTGTGCATGGTTTACAAATTGTCTTGCTTGTGCTCTAGATGTTCCAAATCCTAATCTATAAACTACGTTATCTAATCTGCTTTCTAATATTTGTAATAAGTTTTCACCTGTTACACCTTTTTTGTTAGAAGCCATTTGGAAGTATTTTCTAAATTGTTTTTCTCCAACTCCATAATATGCTTTTGTTTTTTGTTTTTCTCTTAACTGTGTTCCGTATTCAGAAAGTTTTGCTCTTTTTTGTCCATGGTCTCCTGGTGCATAGTTTCTTCTTGATATACTACATTTATCTGAATAACATCTTTCACCTTTTAAGAACAATTTTTGTCCTTCTCTACGGCATCTACGACATTGTTCGTCTTTATATCTTGCCATTATTTTTACTCCTTTCTCTACTTATGACTTAAGGGTTTTTATTATTTCTTGCTTTTATAAATAAAAACTTATCCCTATAAAATTGTTTTCTTTATACTCTACGTCTTTTTGGTGGTCTACAACCATTATGTGGTATTGGTGTTACGTCTTTTATGCTACTTAACTCAAGTCCAGCTGTTTGAAGTGCACGAATTGCAGCTTCTCTACCTGAACCTGGTCCTTTTACAAATACTTCTACAGATTTTAGTCCATGTTCCATAGCAGCTTTTGCAGCTGTTTCTGCAACTTGACCTGCTGCATATGGTGTACTTTTTCTAGAGCCTTTAAAACCTAGTTCTCCAGCACTTCCCCATGAAATTGCATTTCCTTGTGTATCTGTAATTGTAACTATTGTATTATTAAAACTAGAATGAATATGAGCTTGACCTTTTTCAATGTTTTTTCTATTTCTTCTAGCTACTTTTTTTGTTGTTACATTTTTAGCCATTTTGCTTTTTTCCTCCTCTATTCAAGAATTCTTTTTATTTCCTTAAACTTTTAATCGATTTAAACTTAAAATTAATCAAAATTAGTATATTGTGCATTTTTGTAATTTATAAAAAGACGAAGTCGTACGTTGGTACATCGAGTTTTTTTATAAATTATGAAAATGTGCAAGATGCTGATTTTCATTAATTTTTAATTATTTTTTAGACTTACTAACAAGCTTCCTAGGACCCTTTCTAGTTCTAGCATTTGTTTTAGTTCTTTGTCCTCTAACTGGAAGTCCTCTTCTATGTCTTAAACCTCTGTAACATCCTATTTCAGTTAGTCTTTTGATGTTAAGAGCAACTTCTCTTCTTAAATCACCTTCAACAGTGTAAGATTCGTCAATAACTTTTCTAATACTATTTACTTGGTCATCTGTTAAGTCTTTTATTCTAGTATCTGGGTCAATTCCAGCTTTTTCTAGAATTTTTCTAGAACTTGATACACCTATACCATAAATATAAGTAAGTCCTATTTCTACTCTTTTTTCCTTTGGTAAATCCACTCCTGCGATACGAGCCATATTTTTTTGCACCTCCAAATTTTATTATTTTTGTTTAAAACATAACTAGACATATAAAATATGCCTCTTTTGTTTTTGTCCTAAATGCTTTAAAAGTGAAATGATGCTGTTGTTTACCCCAGCCCTTTTAAAGAATTTTAAGACATATATATAAACACAAATTTGATATGTAATTCCAAAAAATAGAATTAACAGCCGCTACCTAATTTGTGTTATTAACATTTTTAAGGTCTAACCTTGTCTTTGTTTGTGTTTAGGGTTTTCACAAATTACTCTAATTTGCCCCTTTCTTTTGATAACTTTGCATTTTTCACATATTGGTTTTACTGATGGTCTAACTTTCATTTTTTTGCACCTCTCTTTCTAATTCCAGTGGACATTTTTCTTTTTGTAAGGTTATTTGGGTTAAGAAATGCTTTCCCCTTTAAGTTATTTTTAGTCCTCTAGTTTTTGTATTTATTTTGGGTTAATTTTTAACTTTTTATTTTGCTCTCCAAGTTATTCTTCCTCTAGTTAAGTCATATGGTGATAGTTCTATTTTTACCTTGTCCCCTGGTAAAATTTTGATGTAGTTCATTCTTAACTTTCCAGATATGTGAGCTAATATTTGATGTCCATTTTCAAGTTCTACTTTGAAATTAGTATTTGGTAAGGATTCTACTACCGTACCCTCTACTTCTATAACATCTTCTTTTGCCAATTTGTTTCCCTCCTTAAAGAGCTTTTTTATTGTTATTTACGCAAAATAATGCCATTTTGTTTAATAACTACTAGATTATACAACATTTTTAAAGTATTGTCAATATTTCTGGCTCTTTTTCTGTAATTAAAATTGTATTTTCATAATGTGCTGCTAAACTTCCATCTTCTGTAATAATTGTCCAACCATCATCTAGTTCTAAAATATTGGGCTTTCCTTGTATTACCATAGGCTCTATTGCTAAGGTCATTCCTGGCTCTAGCCTAATTCCTCTTCCTGCTTTTCCATAGTTTGGAATTCCTGGGTCTTCATGCATTTCTTTCCCAATACCATGACCTTGAAATTCTTTTACAACTGAGTATCCTTGTGAACGCACATATTCGCCAATAGCATGACATATATCTCCGAAGCCTATTTCCTGCTTTTGCATATTTTATCCCCTCAAAAAATGCTTGCTTTGTAACTGCTACTAGGTTTTCTGCTTCTTTTGATGCTTTTCCTACAATAAATGTTCTTGCAGCATCACCATTATATCCATTTTTTAATGCAACTGTGTCAATACTTACTACATCACCATCTTGTATTATTCTATTTTTTGATGGAATTCCATGTATGACTTCATCATTGATAGAAACGCATATGGATGCTGGAAATGGTGGCACTCCTTTTATTCCTATATTATATCCTTTTTCTGCTGGAATTGCCCCTAAACTCCTCATTTTTTTTTCTGCTATTTGGTCTAATTCATATGTTGACATTCCTGCTTTTATTTTTTGTTCTAATTCTTGATAAACCTTTGCTACTACTTTGCATACTTCTTTCATTAGTTCAATTTCTCTTTTTGACTTGATTGTTACCACTTTGAATTCGTCTCCTTTTTATTTATATAATAAAAGAGAGGCATGATTAATTTTTGTATCTTTTTTAGATTTAATCTTTCACGCCAATTTTCATAGGATTTTGGGGCCGTCCCCAAATCCTACCAAATCTTACTATTTTTTTATGTCTTTTATTACATCTGTTGCTACATCTTTTCCCATTCTATTTATAGATGTACTTACAGTTTCTGTTCTTAATACACCTTTTTCATTATAATATTCTACTAATGGGCTTGTTTGATTTTCGTATATTTCTAGTCTTTTATTGATTGCTTCTGGGTTCATGTCATCTTCTCTTTGTTTTAATTGTGAACCACATTTATCACAAATACCTTCTACCTTTGGTGGATGTAATTTTGTATTATATGTTGCTTTACATTCTTGATTACTACATACTCTTCTAGTTAGCATTCTGTCGATAATTTCTTCTCTTGGTGTTGTTAAATTTATAACTAAATCTACTTTTTTTCCTGCTTGCTCTAAAATTTCATCTAATTTTTTAGCTTGTTCAATTGTTCTTGGGAAACCATCTAAAATAGCTCCATCTTTTGCATCTTGTTGGTTTAGTCTATCAATTACCATTGGAACTGTTATTTCGTCTGGTACTAAGTCCCCTTTTGATATATATTTGTTGGCTTCTACTCCTAATTTTGTTTTTTCACTTATGTTTTTTCTAAATATGTCTCCTGTTGATATTTGTGGCCAATTTGTTGCCTCACTAATTAAACCTGCAATTGTTCCTTTCCCTGTTCCTTGTGCTCCTAACATTATGATTACCATATAAAATCACTCCCATCTCTATTTTTAACATATTCTATTGTACTACAAACACTTTAAAATATCAAGCTTTTTAACAATGCTTTTATTTTTATTTTGTCAAAAAAGATTCGAGTTCACTCGAATCTTTTTGATTTTTTAGTAAAGTTTCGAGTTTGTTTTTGTTTACAGTTCTCTATCTCTTAGCTCGTACTTTACTATTTATTATTTTCTTTTTCCCATTTTAATATCGGATAGCCATTATTTACACTTTTAGTTTCTGTATAATCAAGTATATGTTTCCATTTTTACATCTTTGCCTTTAAATGCAAATACCATTTTTGTTATATTTGTAAATCCCCTTGTTTTTAAGCTTTCTTCGTATTTCTTTTCTTCTATTTGTTTTTTTGCATTTTCTATTGTTTCTTC
>CATLUC010000077.1:5231-7793 GCA_950059165.1 uncultured Clostridium sp. | reverse complement strand
AGGAGCAGAAATACAATTAATTGATGTAAAAACTAATGTAGAAGATGACGCAATTGAAAAAGCTACTACTGAAGAAAAGGAATTTTCAGAAAAAGTAGTAAGTGCAATTAAAATATTATCGAAAAATGGAAATAGTGATAATGAAATTCAATATGCTATAATGAATTATTTAGGAATAGAAAGAACAAATTTAATTAAAATATTGAAAAGTAGATGTAGCAATATTGATACATATAATTATGAAAAAGAAGTAATTAACTTTGTAAAACAAATAATAGCAGAGTATAATAAACGAGGGATTGAAATAGATAGTCAAGAAGCAGTAGTAATATTTTATATTCAACAAATAACTGAATTGAATAATGTGGAAGATAAAGTTGTAAACGATATAATACAGGCAGCTAAAATTTGTCAAACTAATAAAAATTGTGAACCTGAAAATATGAAGTCTAAAAGAGATTGGAAAGAAATAGAAAAAGAATTAAAAGATAATAATATAGACATAAGAACTATATGTATGGCTTCTAATATTTATAATGAAAAAAATTCTCTAAAATTGTCAAAAATTCGTGACAAAGGTGCTTGACAAACCTTACAAGAAGTGGTATTATAAGTAATGCACACTTTTTGAGACAGTAGGGACAGGTCTCAAATGTATCATAAAAAAATGAAACATTTTAGTCCTGTCTTTATTATTTTAAAAAGAAAAAGTTGAAAAATAATTACAATTTTGGCGTTGTCAAACTGCGTTTTAAATTTAATCAACGTACAATTAGTACGTCTCATAAATTTAAAATTTGTTTTCCTAGCCAAAATTTAATTCTTTTCCAACTAGATTGGTGCCTTAGAATGAATAAGATAGAAAAAGGAGGAATTAAAATTGGAAAAAGAAGAAAACGTACTAGGAACAGAAAAAATAGGAAAACTAATTAAAAAATTTTCAATTCCATGTATCATATCATTGCTTGTAAATTCGCTCTACAACATCGTAGACCAAATCTTTATACGGGCAAGGGGTTGGATATTTAGGAAATGGTGCAACAAATATTATATTTCCTTTAACAATAACAGGTCTAGCATTTGCCTTGATGTTAGGTGATGGTTCTTCTAGTTATTTAAGTTTAAAATTAGGAGAGAAGAAAGAGGATGAAGCAGCAAAGGGTGTAGGAAATGGGATTTTATTAAGTGTCATTATTTCAGTTTTATTTTGTATTATCACATTAATTTTTTTGCCACAGTTATTAAATCTATTTGGTTGTACAGATAATTTAAGAGAATATGCTTTAAGCTATGGAAAAATAATTGCGATAGGATTTCCATTTATGATGATGGGTTCAAGTTTAAATTCCATAATTAGAGCAGATGGAAGCCCTAAATATGCTATGACATCTATGGTTTTAGGTGCTATATTAAATACTATTTTAGACCCGATTTTTATTTTTGTATTTCATAAGGGAGTTGAAGGAGCAGCAATTGCTACAATATTTAGTCAATTTATTACTTTTATTTTAAATGTATTGTATATTAAAAAATTCAAATCTATTAAATTAAATAAAGAAGCTTTGAAATTAAAATTTAATGTAGCAAAAAAAGTGTCAGCCTTAGGAATTAGTAGCTTTATCACACAAATGAGTTTTGTTGTTGTTATGGCATTTGAAAATAATTTATTAGGTGGATATGGTGCAGAATCTAAATTTGGACCTGAAATACCAATAACAGTTTTTGGTATTGTAATGAAAATTAGTCAAATATTAAATAGTATAGTAATTGGTATTGCTGCTGGAAGTCAACCAATTTTTGGATATAATTATGGAGCAAGAAACTTTGATAGAGTAAAGAAGGCACTAAAAATGGTATTGCTTTTAAGTGTTGCAACAAGTGGAGTAGCATTTATATTATTCCAAACTATACCAGATAAGTTAATTGCAATTTTTGGTACTGGTGATGAAAATTACTTAGAATTTGCTTGTTTGTCTTTTAGAATTTACCTATTATTAAGCATTTGTAATGGAATACAAATTCCTTCAGGAATATTCTTCCAAGCTATAGGAAAAAGCATAAAAAGTGCTATTTTATCACTATCTAGACAAATATTATTCTTAATTCCAGCTATGATTATTTTAGGTAAAATGTTTGGAGTTATGGGTATTTTATATAGTGGACCAGTAGCAGATGGATTGGCATTTGTAATTGCAGGAATTTTATTGGTATTAGAATTAAAAAATCTAAAAAAACCAGTAAAAAAGGCAAGTGAAGCATTAAAAGATGACACAAGCACAGATAATAAGCTAGAAAAACAAGTAGTAATTACTGTTTCAAGAGAATATGGTTCAGGTGGAAGATATATAGGTAGATTAATTGCAGATAAATTGGGAATTAAGTTTTATGACAAAGATTTTATAGAAAAATTAGCTAAAACAACAGGTCTTTCTGAAGAATATATTGAAAACAATGAACAAAAAAGAAATATCCTAGAGAGCTTTAATAATGGCTATTATGTAGGGCTAAACAATGCAGATGAATTATTTATTGAAGAGACAAAAATGATTAAACAAGTTGCAA
>CATLUC010000077.1:0-5221 GCA_950059165.1 uncultured Clostridium sp. | reverse complement strand
GTAGATGTGCAGATTTTATTTTAAAAGACCAAAAAAATGTTATTAAAGTTTTTGTATATAGTGATATGAATAATAAAATAAATAGGGCAACTAAAATTTATGGTTTAGATAAATCAAAAGCTCAAAAAGAAATAAAGAGAATTGACAAATTAAGAGCAAACCATTACAAACATTATACAGAAAAAGATTGGAATAGTTATGATAATTATGATATTTGTATTAATAGTGACTTGCTTGGAGTAGAGAAATCAGCAGATTTAATATGTAAAATAATACAAAACAATTCTGTAACACAATTGTAATATAAATGAAATAAAAATAGTTTTCCTTGTTGGAGTAAGGTTTGAAAAACTTTACTCCAATTTTGTTGCAATTGCAACAAAAACTTTTATTTTTTGTGATATAATTCCAATATCAAATATCAAAACAAAAGCTAATTGTGAAAGGGGAAAATGAAATGAAAATAGTAAAAAGAGATGGAACAATAGTAAGTTATGACCCACAAAAAATAAAAACTGCAATTCAAAAAGCAAATAATGAGGTAAGTAAAAAAGATAAAGCCTCTAAAGAAGAAATAAAAGAAATTATAGAATATATAGAAGACCTAAATAAACCAAGAATTCTAGTAGAAGATATTCAAGATATAATAGAAGAAAAATTAATGGAATTAGACAAATATGCATTAGCTAAAAAATACATTACATATCGTTATACAAGGGAATTAGTTAGAAAAGCTAATACAACAGACCAATCAATAAAAGAATTAATTGAGGGTGAAAGCGAATATTGGAACAATGAAAATTCTAATAAAAATGCAAAAGTAGTAACAACACAAAGAGACTACTTAGCAGGAATTACAAGTACAGATATTACAAGAAGATTTTTATTACCAGAAGATATTGTAAAAGCACATGATGCAGGAATTATTCATTTTCATGATGCAGACTATTTTGCACAAAATGCTTTACACAATTGTGAACTAATAAATTTGGAAGATATGTTACAAAATGGAACCATTATAAATGGTGTTATGATAGAAAAACCACATAGATTTATAACAGCAGCAACAATTGCAACACAAATCATCTTAGCTGTTACATCATCTAGCTATGGTGGAGCAACAGTTACTTTAAGCCATCTAGCTCCATTTGTAAGAGATAGTTTTAACAAATATGTACAAAAATATAGAGAAAGAGGATTAGACGAAAAGATTTGTCAAGAATATGCAACACAAGATACTAAAAAAGAAATAGCAGATGGTGTACAAACATTCAATTATCAGGTAAACAGTATGACAAACACAAACGGACAAGCACCATTTTTATCAGTTTGTATGTATTTAGGAGAAACAGAAGAATATAAAAAAGAACTAGCAATGATTATAGAAGAATTTTTAAACCAAAGAATATTAGGATTTAAAAACGAAAAAGGTGTTTATGTAACACCAGCATTCCCAAAACTACTTTATGTATTGGAAGAAGACAATATAAAAGAAGAAAGCAAATATTGGTATTTAACAGAACTTGCTGCAAAATGTACTGCTAAGAGAATGGTACCAGATTACATATCAGAAAAAATTATGAAGCAAAATAAAATTGACAAAGATGGTAATGGAAATTGCTACCCATGTATGGGATGTCGTTCTTTCTTAACACCATGGACAACAGAAGGAAATCCATCTAAAGCTAAAAATTACAAAGAGGGCGAATCTAAATATTATGGAAGATTTAACCAAGGTGTAGTAACCATAAATTTAGTTGATGTTGCATTAACATCAGGACAAGATGAAGAACTATTTTGGAAAGTTTATGAAGAAAGACTAGAATTATGTCATAAAGCATTGCAATTAAGACATGAAAGACTAGCAAAGGCAACAAGTGATATTGCTCCAATTTTATGGCAACATGGAGCATTAGCAAGACTAGAAAAAGGTGAAAGCATACACAAATTATTACATGATGGATATTCAACAATTTCTTTAGGATATGCAGGATTATATGAATGTGTTAAATACATGACAGGTCATAGCCATACAGACAACGGAGATGGAAAAGAATTTGCAATGCGTGTAATGAAAAAATTAAATGATAAATGTAAAGAATGGAAAGCAGCAGAAAACATGGATTATAGTGTTTATGGAACTCCAATTGAAGCAACAACATATAAATTTGCAAAATGTTTAAAAGAAAGATTTGGAGTTATAGAAGGAATAACAGATAAAGATTATATTACAAATTCTTATCATGTACCTGTATTTGAAGAAATAGACGCTTTTTCAAAACTAAAGCTAGAAAGTCAATTCCAACAATTAAGTCCAGGTGGAGCAATTTCTTATGTAGAAACACCTAACTTACAAAATAACATTGAATCAGTTTTACAAATAATACAATTTATTTATGACAATATCATGTATGCAGAACTAAATACAAAATCAGATTATTGTCAAAAATGTGGATTTAATGGAGAAATTCTAATTGATGAAAACTTAGAATGGTATTGCCCAAGTTGTGGAAATAGAGACCATGACACATTAAATGTAGCAAGAAGAACTTGTGGCTACATTGGAAGTAATTTTTGGAATAAGGGAAGAACACAAGAGATAAAAGAAAGAGTGCTTCATATTGACAACAAAGACGACTGTGACGAAGAAGTAGAAGAAGTTGCCTCTAATAAAAGTAGTAATGTAGTTAAATATAAGAAAGAGGTAAGAGTAAATGCGTTATAATAAGATTAGGAAAATGGACATTGCAGATGGACCAGGAGTTAGAGTTTCAATATTTATGCAAGGATGTATGTTCAATTGTAAAAAATGCTTTAACCCTGAAACACATGACTTTAATGGTGGGAAAGAATTCAATGAAGACACAATAGATAGAGTTTTAGAACTATGTGAAAACGAAAACATAAGAGGTCTATCAATATTAGGTGGAGAACCAATGCATCCTAAAAACATAGAGGGAACAACAAAACTAGCTAAAGCATTTAAAGAAAAATTCCCAAACAAAGACTTATGGACATGGACAGGATTTTCATTTGATAAAGACCTAAAAGACAAAGAAGTACTAAAATATGTTGATGTTCTAGTAGATGGTCAATATGTAGACGAATTAAGAAACCCAACATTAAAATACAGTGGTTCTACAAACCAAAGAGTAATCGATGTACAAGAAAGCTTAAAAGAAAATAAAGTAATATTAAAAGTTTAAAATTTTGTAGGATTTAGGGACGCCCCAAAATCCTATTTTTTTGTCCCAATTATGCCCAAAAAAGGGTTGACATTTTTTTTGAGATATAGTATTATTGTATTAAGCAAGTAATACAATAAAGAAAGGAGCAATATCATGGAATGTGTTTTTGATAATGAAAGGCCTATTTATCTTCAGTTAGTAGAAAAGTTAAGAATCGAGATTGTTTCTAGTAAATTAAAGCAAGGTGAAAGGTTGCCTTCTGTAAGAGAGCTAGCACTTATGGTAAAGGTTAATCCTAATACTATGCAAAAAGCTTTAGTTGAATTGGAAAATCAAAAATTAATTTATACAGAAAGAACAAATGGCAAATTTGTGACAAATGATTTTGAATTAATTGAAAAGGTTAAGAAAGAACTTGCAGGCGAAAAAATAAAAGATTATCTAAAAAGTATGGAAGATATTGGTTTTGATAGGCAAGATGCTATTGTTTGCTTGCAAGAATTTGAGGATGGAGGAGGCAATGTTAAAAAATAATTATAATTTTGGCATTGTTACCTAAGTTTTAGTAATTCAAGAAAGGAATGTGATTAAAAATGGAATTACTTGAATGTAAAGTTTTATCTAAGGAATTTGATAATAAACAAATTTTAAAAAATATCAATTTAAAAATTCCAAGAGGAAAAATTATAGGTCTTTTAGGTAAAAATGGAACAGGGAAAAGTACACTTATAAAATTAATTAATGATTTATTAACTCCAACAAGTGGAGAAGTTTTAGTAAATGGAGAAAAGCCAGGAGTGAAGTCTAAAAATATTATAGCTTATTTGCCAGAAAGAACGTATTTAGACAAAAATATGACGATTAGACAAGTAGTTAAGTATTTTGAGGAGTTTTATGATAATTTTAATTCTGAAAAGGCTATAAAACTGTTAAAAGATTTGGGGTTAGAAATTGATAAGAAATTAACTAAAATGTCTAAAGGAATGCAAGAAAAGGTACAATTGATTCTTGTTATGAGTAGAGAAGCCGAGCTTTATATATTAGACGAACCATTAGGGGGAGTAGACCCAGCAACTCGTGATTATATTTTAGATACTATTTTGTCAAATTTTAATGAAGGAGCAAGTGTAATTATTTCAACACATTTAATTGCTGATATAGAAAGAATATTAGATGAAGTTATTTTTATTGATGATGGTGAAATTATATTGACATCTTCAGCAGATGAATTAAGAAATAAGGAAAAGGCGTCTATTGATGAAATATTTAGGAGGTATTTTAAATGTTAGAAAAATTATTGAAATATGGACATATAAATTATTAATAATATTTTATTTATTAGCTATATTTTTTGCAGTTACAGGAAGAATATTAAATGATATAGAAAATTCATTTATATTAAATATGATTGGAAAAATTTGTGTTGGAACGACAATTGCAATGATTGTGAATATTATAATAAATAGCTTAATGAGGTCATGGGTAAGGTTTACTAGAAATTTATATAAAGATGAATCTTATTTGACACATACATTGCCAGTTAGTAAAAGTACAATTTATTTGTCAAAGATATTAGCTGGAATTATAAGTATATTTACTTCTTGCGTTACTATTGTAATTTGTTTGTTAATATGTTATTATACAAAAGAAAATATGGAAAGCCTAAAAAATAGTCTTCAAATTGTTGCAAATACCTATGATAGTACAATTTTTGGCTTATTGCTTACTTTAACAGCTACAGTGTTTTTAGAGGTTGTATTTATACTATTTGCAGGTTATCTTGGAATTATAGTAGGACATAAGTCAAATAATATAAGAATAATAAAATCTGTTATTTTTGGTTATGTATTTTATGTTGCTACAAATGTGATTACTTTGATTGGTATTTTTGTTTGGGGATTATTTAATGGAGATATTATGAATTTGTTTAATACGGTTTCAGCACCTAGTATTGATGTTATTAAAAGTATTTTGTATGGTGGAATGGTATTATATATTATTTATATTGTGTCTTATTATTTTATTGGAAGAAA
>CATLUC010000076.1 GCA_950059165.1 uncultured Clostridium sp. | reverse complement strand
GTATGCATGGCTGAATTTTTAAATATCCCTTTTCTATTTTTAGTCCTAATAGGTCTTCTATTCCTGCTTTGTAATACCAACTAGCTGAGCCTGTATACCAAGTCCAACCACCTCGACCTGCTAAGTTTCCTGCTCCATAGATGTCTGCTGCTATGACATATGGCTCTACTTTATATTTTTGACTTGCTTCTTTGGTTCTTGCGTGTTCAATTGGATTTATCATTCTATATAATTCTAATGCTTTATCTCCAAACCCAAGCATTGCTTCTGCTATTATTACCCATATTGAGCCATGTGTGTATTGTCCACCATTTTCTCTTACTCCTGGTAAATATGCTTTTATATAGCCTGGCTCTAAATTGCTTTTTTCAAATGGTGGGTCTAGTAATTTTATTATTCCATTCTCCCTGTCTATCAAATGATTTTCTAAGCTTTCTATTGATATATATTTTTTGTCATTATCACCCATTTTTGAGATTATACTCCAGCTTTGTGCTATTGAGTCTATTCTGCATTCTTCGTTTTCCATACTTCCTAGTACATTTCCATCATCCATAAATGCTCTCTTATACCATCTTCCGTCCCATGCATTTGTATTTAATGCTCTTTTTAGGTCATTTCTTATTTGTTCATATTTTTTAGCTAATTCCACATCTTGCTTTTCTTCACATATTGGAATAAAACTTTCTAAAATTAGACCTAAGAAAAACCCGAGCCACACACTTTCTCCTTTTCCTTTGTTTCCTACTGTGCTAAACCCATCATTCCAGTCCCCAGAGCCCATTTTTGGCAATCCATTTTCTCCAAATTTAAGGCTTCTTTCAATTGCTTTAATGCAATGTTCATAAATGCTTCCCTCTTGATTTGACGCTACATATTTTTCATATCTTTCATCTTGATTTTCTTTTAGTTCTTCACCTTTAAGATATCTTGTTTTTATATCTAAAATGCTCATATCTCCTGTAAAACTTATATATTCTATTACTAAATATGCAAGCCATAATAGGTCATCTGAAAACCTAGTTCTAATTCCTCTTTCATTTTCTTTATGCCACCAATGCTCTACATCTCCTTCTATAAATTGATGCTTGCTGTGTAATATTATTTGTTCTTTTAAAATATTTGTATCTAAATATTTTATGCCTATTGTGTCTTGTAATTGGTCACGAAAACCAAAAGCCCCACCTGATTGATAATATCCGGGTTTTTCCAATTAGTCTACTACTAATTATTTGATACATTACCCAACCATTTAACATGATATTTACAGATTCTAATGGTGTATATACTTGCAATCTTTCTAAAAATTCTTTCCAATAGTTTTTAACAATTTCTAATTCTTGCTTGCAATTTGCTATTTTTTGATATTTATAAGCCATATTTTTACAATCTATGCTGTGTTCTTCTGCACCTAAAATAATTGAAATTTCTTTATTTTCAAAGCTTTCTAGTTCTATTTCTATTTCAAAACTTAAAATTGCTCTTTTTCCTAATGCATTTTCATTATTTAAAGAAACCTTTTTTAATCCTTGTGGGTCTGATATTCCACCACTCCCAAAAAAGAAGTTTTTGTTACTTGTATATGATTTTATTTTTTCACTAGAAGAAATATATATTTTAGTTTGTTCCATTTCTTCCCTATATAAATTTTTTGCCTCTACCAAATTGCTATTGTTATCTAAATTAACACAAATATTGCTATCTGATTTTAATTCATCTTCTCCAATTACAGGCTTTATATAATAATATAATTTTATTTTTTTACGACTTTGTGTTGTATTTTTCAAATTTAAAATCCCAATTTTACAACTATCTTCTTTTGGTACAAATACCTCTAATTCCTGCTCTATTCCATTACTTTTATGGATATATTTTGCAAACCCAAAACCGTATATCACATTATAATTTTTATCATTTGGCTTAGGGTTTAGTCCAAGTGACCAAGTTTTTTTAGTTTCTTCATCTTTTAAATAAATTATTTCTGATGGAATGTCATAACTTGGCTTGTTTTCCCAACTAGACACTCTGTTTAACCTACAATTTTTAAACCATGTATATCCACCCATATTTTCTGTTACAACTGTTCCAAATTTATCATTTGCCATTATATGGCTCCACACTGTTGGTAATCGATTGTTTTTATTTACTCTTATTAGATATTGTTTTCCATCACTTGAAAATCCACCATATTCATTATAATATTTTAAATTGCTACTATCTTCTAAAATATCAATATCATCTTTGTCTTCTACAAATACTGGATTTTGAAGTTCTTCTCCTATCAATTTGTAATTTTCCAAATAATTTTCCTCTAATTCTTTGATATTATTTTTTAAGCCACCTTTATCACTATCAATGATAATTTTTGCTAAAAACTCTAATAATTCAATATCTTTTTTATCTACTTCTTGCTTACTTAGAGTAAATATACCACCTTTTTGGTTTCTTAAATAACCCATGTGATAATTTAAAATACTTCCATCTATTTCTTCTTTTACGTAGTTTTCATAGCTATGCTTTTCTTCGTCTAAAATAACTATTTCTGCTTCTATATTTTTCATTCTAAAAAATTCATATGCTTTTAGCATTTCTTTAATTACATAACTGTCATTTGCATTTCTTATCTTTAGCAAAATAATTGGCAAATCTCCTGATATTCCGTATTTCCATAAGTCACTTTGATGATAATTTCTAAGGCTTTTTTGTTCGTCAATTGTTTTTAACGGATTGTCAAATACAAGATATGAAAGCATTTTTTGGTATATTGCAATATCACTTCCTTTCATTCTTAAATATCTGCTTTCAGCTTCTACCCTTGCCTTTGCAAGTTCAAATTCTTTTGTTACATTTTGAACTGTTTGATATTTTTTGATATTTTCAATTACATTTTGCTTTTCTTCATTTACAGATAAAATAAAATCAATTATAGCTTCTTCTTTAGGTTTTATCTTAATAGTTCTTTTTAGTGCCACAATAGTTTCAGTAACCAATCCCACTTTTTTTGACAATGGAATTGAATTTTGAACAAGGTTTGGAATTCCTAAATTTCCTCTACCTATAAACTTTTCTAAATCTACTTCATATTCAAAATCCCCAATTGTTTCACTATTTGTGGATAGATTGGCTCCTAGATACATCTTTGGTTTATTTGGTTCTCTATTTTTTCTTTCTAAAACAATACTATTTGTTTGTTCATCAAATTGGTTTATTAAAAACAAATTATTAAAAACAGGATGTGCATAATCTTGCTCTTTTTCTGAAAGTACTGGCTCAAAATAGCAAGTTACTTCTAATATTTCTTCTTCATTTCCTTGGTTTTCTAATACCATTCTCCTTAATTCTACTGGACTATTTGAACTAATTGTAGTTTTTATTTTTGTTTTAATATTTCCATCTAATATTTCTTGTTTATGCCTATCTTCCATAAAACTTATTTGATATTGATTTTCTTTATTTTCATTAAAGCTATAATTTGAACTCCATATTTTTTTAGTTTTAATATTTTTTACACAGAAGAAAATCCCTTGCGAATAGTCGTTTGTAGGTTTAAATCGGTTTATATAGATATTTTTATATTTACTAAATCCTTGCCCTTTTTGGTTCATTGCAACCATATAATTTTCATTTGAAATAAAGTTTCCTGTAATTAGCCTTTCATCTATTTTTTTATAAGTTGTTTCTACATAATTTTCATAATCTTTATATTTTAATTTTTCCACTTTTTCCTTCTTCTCTTTTGTTATTATAGAAGTTTCTGGCATTGTTTCTTGCAATAAAATGCTAACTGCTTCTATTTCTGGGTTTTTTATAAACCTTTTTGTCAAAATATCTTTCGAAAATAGATTATTTATACTTAGCAAAATTAGTCCTTGATGATGTGCCATATAGGTTTTTACAATAGCTGATTTTTTGCCTTTTTCTACCCTTCCGGGGTGTATAATCAATTGCTTCATAAAATCCATATTTATCATACATACCTTCATTTTCAAGTCTTTTTAAGTTTTTAATTTCCTCTTTTGGAACTTCTGTAATTGCAAGTATTCCTGCATAACTTGAAACTACCATTTCATCTGCTAAGCCTCTTTTTAAACCTAACCATGGAATTCCAAAAGCTTTATACTGGTAATTTCCTTGTAAGTCTTTTAAATTAAAAGCAGCTTCTGAAATTCCCCATGCAGTATTTAGCTTTTCACTATATTTTATTTGTGTTTGAATTAAAAATTTACAAGCTTCATCTAATAAACTTCCCTCATATTTTGGAATATTTATATTTGGCATTAAATATTCAAATGCAGTCCCTGACCAGGAAACAAGTCCTTTATATTTTCCTAAAGTTGTTAAGGTTCTACTTAAATAATTCCAATGTCTACTTGGAACATCTTTTTTAGCAATTGCAACTAAACTTGCTTGCCTTGCTTCTGACGCTAATAAATCATAATAAGAATCTGTTAATTTATTTTCTTCTATATTAAACCCAATCGAAAAAATTTGTTGTTCTTTATTATAAAGTGTGCTAAAATCTGTATTTTCAATCATCTGTTTAACAATTAGTGCTACTTCTTCTTCATTTTTTTCTTCTAAAAATGTTTTTACAACATATAAATATCCAACAAAATTTCCACTATCTACTGTTGAAACATATCTTGGGTTTAATGGTTCTTTTGTTTTAATATTGTACCAATTATAAAGATGACCATTCCATTTTGCTAGACTTTCTACTGTATATATAATATTTTTCAATAATTCAATTGCTTTTTGTTCTTCTATATATTTTAGGTCATATGCTGAAATCACTGCTAACATAGAAAGTCCTATATTTGTAGATGATGTTCTTGGAACTATTTTTTCTTTTCTATCTTCTTGATAATTATCTGGTATTAAATAATTATTTTCTTTAGTTAAATACTCTTCAAAAAAGCTCCAAGTTCTTTTTCCTATTTCTAAAACATATTGTTTTTCTTTTTCGTTTAGTTTGTCTATTGCTGCTTGTTTGTCTATTTGCTTGCTTATATACCACGCCATAACAGGAATTATAGCCCAAAATGCTCCAATTATTACTGCTAACACACTTGATTTTAGCAATCCTATTCCAATGCTAACAATACCTAACAAAACATTTATTGCCATTTGGTTATAATATGAAACTAAGTCTGTTTTTGCTTGCTTTTCTGCTTCTTCTGATGTTGTCCATTCTAATAGATGTTTTTTTGAGATTATTACCCTATATAAGGTTTTTAAAATTGATTTTAAAGATATATAAGCTTTATATGGTAAGTTTCCCAATGTTAGTATTGCTCTATAAAAAGCCCCTTTTAGTCCTCCAATTTTAGGTGTAAATGTTTTTTGTTTTTGTTCTCCCTCTTTTTTGAAAATGCAAATATTTAATAATTCTAGCAAATATGGAAAAATGCTGATACCTAGTAGAATTGCTATACTTAGAAAAACTGGCTTTGCCTTACTTATTCCTATATAATTGCAATAAATTACTGCTATTAAAATAGATATTTCAATTAAGCTTCTTCTTAGATTGTCAAATATTTTGTATTTAGAAAGCAAGTTTAGAGGACTTTTTGGTTGTAGCCATTTTAAAATCTGCCAATCTCCTCTAATCCACCTAGAAAGTCTATTCATAAAACTTGTATAATTACATGGGTATCCGTCCATTAGCATGATATCTGACGCTAAACCACATCTTAAGTAACATCCTTCTAATAGGTCATGGCTAAGCACTGTATTCTCTGGAATTTGATTTTCTAACACTTTAGAATAGACAACTAAATCATAAATACCTTTTCCTGTAAAAATCCCCTCTCCAAAGTTGTCTTGATAAAGGTCTGATATTGCATTTGTATAAAAGTCAGTCCCACCACTTCCTGCAAAGATTTTTGTAAATAAAGTTTTGTAGCTAATATCTAAATTTACACCAACTCTAGGTTGCATAATTGCATATCCATCTACTACTACATTTTTTTGTTTGTCTATTATTGGTTTGTTTAAGATGTGACTCATCGCTCCAATTAGCTCAAATGCAGAGTTTAGACTTAAATCTGTGTCACTATCTAATGTTATTATATATTTTATTTTTTCTAGTTTTGTATCTTCTAATGTGTTTACTCTAAATGGATTTTTGATTTTTCCTAGTAAATATTCGTTTAACTGCGTTAGCATTCCTCTTTTACGTTCCCAGCCTAAAAATGATTTTTCTTTTTCGTTCCATTCACGTTTTCTGTATATAAAGTTAAAAATTTGCATTTGCTCTTTTTGCATCTTATATTTTTCATTTAGGTTTTTTGTTAGTTTTTTTCCTTCCTCTATTACTTCTATGTCTTTTTCTTCCTCTTGTTGTTTGCTTTCATTACAATCTCCGAAGTAGCGTAAAATATATGTTTTCGGATTTGTTTGCTAAATAAAATACTTCTAGTTTCTTAATCAATTCTTGTACTTTTTCTTTGTTTTTTATAATTGTTGGTATTACTACCATTGTAGCATTTTCTTTATCTATTCCATTTGAAAAGTCTAGTTTGGGTATGGCTTTTGGTTTTATTATTTTGCTTAAAATGTATTGTATTATTTGTATTGCAACTTCTGATGCAGGAATAAGGACTAAAATAAAAGTTAAAAAATTAAGTTCTATCAAACTGCTAATTCCACTTGCTATTAAAAAAGTTAAAATACTAATTCCTAGCAAATATGCCTTTACTTTATCTTTTGGGTTCATTTGTCTACTAGTTTTGTATTTTAAAACATCATATAATTGATTTATTCCTTTATCTATTAAATAATATCCAATATGTGCTTGCTTTACTTGGTTTGTTTCATTGTTCTCTTCTTTTTTTGCTAATTCTAAGGCTTTTTTGGCAATATATATTTCAGAAATTTTTGTCTTTTTTGATAGTTCCTTTATTTTACTTCTATATTCATCTTTTGTGTTGTCTGTCATTTTTTCGTATATTCCACTTGGGTCTTGCCTTAAAATCTCTTCTACTCCATTTATTTTTTCAAATATTTCTAAAAAGTTTATTCTTTGTATTTTCTTTATGCTAATAATGCTGTTTCCGATTGATACTTTTCTTGTAGCAATGTCAAAATGTTCTTTTTTTATTACTTCTGAAACTGTACTTCCGTGTCATTTCTACTGCTTCTTCTAATGCTTTTAAATAACTGTAACCTTTTTTTCCATAACGTTTTAAGATATATGACATATATTCTATAAATGGATATTTCATGTCACAAAATGCGTCTTTTTCTAATCTCTTTATTTGGTTTGTTTTAAAGTTTTGGTCTTGTTTTGCTTTGTTTTCTACCCACTTTTCGGTTATGCTTTCAGCTTTGTATTTTTGAATTTGACAGCTATATATTTTTTCACATATTTCTCGTATGTTTTCAATTATGGCAATTTGAAGAAATATGCCTATGTTCCATATTTCTTCCATGCTTAATGTTTTCTTAGTTTGGTAGCTTGCTAAATAGTCTTCTAAATCGTTTTTTTCGATTTTGTTGTCTGTATATGCAACTATTTCTGAAGCAATTACATAAATTCTAGCAAATCCTTTGTATTGTCCATTTGCTATTCCTACAAAATTTGTATATTTTTTTAATGTTAATTCTTTTTGAATTTGTTTTACGGTTTCTTCTATAATGTAAAGGTTGTCTAAGAGCCATTCTCCTGCTGGATGTATACTAATTCCTAGTTTTAGATGTTCGTTTAATAGATTATATACTTGGTATATTGTTTGGAAATTTTCTAACATATGTGGTACTGGATATGTTTCTTTTTGTGATTTGTTATTTAAATTATGGTTAGAAGCTATTTTTTGTAAATGACTTTGTAAATTGCTTTTGTCTATTACAGTTCCATTTATTTTTAGTATTTTATTTGTTTTCAAAAAATTCCACTCCTTGCTTTTAATATGTTTTAAACATATTGTTTGCAAAGAGTGGAAATTTTATGCATTTTGTGTTTGTTTTATTAAAGTTCTATCTCATCATCTGCTTTTTCCATTTCTTTTTTATT
>CATLUC010000075.1 GCA_950059165.1 uncultured Clostridium sp. | reverse complement strand
AATAGTTGAAGAAAAATCAACATTAAGAAGACTAATAAAAACGGCAAATGAAATAATAGAACTAGGATATGACCCACTACAAGATGTAGAAGATATAATGGAAGGTGCAGAAAAAAGAATTTTTAACATAATGCAAGAAAAAAATCAAAAAGGATATGCACCTATAAAAGACGTTTTAGTAGAAAGCTTTACAAAGCTAGAAGAACTATATAACAGAAAACAGCACATTACAGGAGTTCCATCGGGATTTTCAGAGCTAGATTACAGAACTGCTGGTTTTCATGGTTCAGAACTCATACTAATTGCCGCAAGACCTGCAATGGGAAAAACAGCATTTGCACTTAATATAGCAGTAAATGCAGCAGTAAGAGCAAACACCCCAGTAGCAGTATTCAGCTTAGAGATGTCAAAAGACCAATTAGTAAACAGAATAATGTGTAGTGAAGCAATGGTAGACAGCAATAAAGTAAGAACAGGAAAACTAGAAGAAAATGATTGGACAAAACTTGCTCGGAGCAATAGGACCACTATCAGAGGCAGAAATTTATATTGATGACACACCTCGGAATATCTGTTATGGAAATACGTGCAAAATGCAGAAAATTAAAATTAGAAAAAAATATAGGAATGGTAGTTATTGATTATTTGCAACTAGTGCAAGGAAGTAGCAAAAGAAATGGAAGTCGTGAACAAGAAATATCAGAAATAAGCCGTTCACTTAAAATACTGGCAAAAGAAATAGGAGTACCAGTAATAGCTTTATCCCAGCTATCAAGAGCAGTAGAACAAAGACCAGACCATAGACCAATGCTCTCAGACTTAAGGGAATCAGGTGCAATTGAGCAAGATGCAGACATAGTTATGTTTTTATACAGGGATGATTATTATAATCAAGATAGTGAGAAAAAAGACATTGCAGAAGTAATTATGGCAAAACACAGAGGTGGTTCAACAGGAACAGTAGAATTATTATGGTTAGGAAGCTACACAAAATTTGTCAACTTAGAAAAACGATTTGATGATTAAATGATATTACTTGACAATTATTAAAATATATAGTAAAATTAAACACGATAATAAGGTTTTGGATTATTAATCGTGTTTTTATATTAAGATTATATTTAAATCAAAAGTTTAAATCTTATAAATTCAAGAAACTAGAATAAAAAATGTATGTAAAGATACAAAAAAAAGAGGATTTAAGAGCAAAAGGGCTTTTAAATTAACATTTACTATAAAATAAAAATTGACTTAAAAATAAAAAACAATTAAAATAAGGAGGAATATATGGAAGTATTTACATATAATGACTATATATACTATAAAAAAATTCTTACAAAAGTGGAAAAACCACATATATTACTAAGAGATGTGGAAGAAGAATATCAATATGAATATAAAAGAAAACCTAAAAAGGTAACAAATCATCATGATAAAATTTTTAAAGAAGTATTAAATAATAAAAAAGAAGTTGTTGACTTTTTAAATGAAATGCTACAAATAAAAAATACAAAATATGCTTTAAATGAAACCGATATAGAAAAATATAATAGGGAATTTATTACGGAGAATTTTAGCAGAATAGAATCAGACATAGTTTATAAAAAAATAAATCAAAATATATTTTTTTTAATAGAGCATCAGTCTACAATTGATTATTCAATGCCATACAGAATATTAAAGTATAATATTGCAATTATGGAAAGTGCCATTAACATTTTTAGTATTATGAAAAAAGACTATAAATTACCAACTGTATATTCTTTTGTGATTTATACTGGAAATAAAAAATGGAATGCCACAAAATATTTGACAAATAAACAAGAAAAATTAATAGGTTGTAAAGTTAAAGAATTTGCTAATTTTCAAATAATTGACATTAATAATTATACTCAAAAAGAGTTAATAGAAAGTAAATCATTATTAAGTAAAATGTTCTTATTAGAAAAAGCAAAAAATTACGAAGAATTAGAGGAATATTTACAAACTATTGTAAAACAGGAAATGGATATTAAACAGAAACAATTTATGCAAAGATTAATAAAATATATACTTAAAGATAAACTCAGTAGGCAAAAGTATAAAGAAATTATAAAGCAATTAGACGACGAAAAAGGAGGAAATAGTATGTTTGTTGAAATTATTAATAATAAAATTGATGAGATGCTTGCAATAGAAACTAGAGTAAAGAGAAAGCAAACAAAGGTAAAGAAGCAAGAAAGCAAGGTAAAGGAGCAAGAAAGCAAGGTAAAAGAGAAAGAGGCAAAAATAAAAAAAAGAGAAAAAGCAGTAGAAAAAGCAGAAAATAAAATAATTATGAAAATGCTACAAACAAATATAGATGAAAAAACAATTCTAAGTATAATTCCAATAAATAAAAAAAGACTTGAAGAACTTAAAAAGGAATTAAATTGATATTACATATTAGTAAAAATTATTATATACTAACAGGGAACAATAAAAATAATAAAAACGCTTGCAATTTGGAAAAAATTATGTTACAATATCCAAGTAACAAAAAGAGATAAACCGTAGGGAGGAAAATAAATGGAAATAGCAAAAGGAATATTAATTATAATTTACTTTATGGTAGCAATAGCACTAATCATATTAGCATTAATACAATCAAAAGAAGATGCAGGTTTGTCATCTACCATAACAGGGTCATCAGCAAACAACTTTTTTGAAAAAAATAAAGGAAGAACCAAAGAAGGAAAACAAAAAAGATGGACAATAATATTATCAGTAGTATTTGCAGTATTAACAATAGCATTAGGAATTATTTATATGGCATAAAAGTAACAAAAAAGGCGATTTTTAATCAAAATCGTCTTTTATAGTATAGAGGAGAAAGGAAAACAAACAATGGAAGAACAAGAACAGAAAGTTTTAGAACTTATGAAAGACAAAGACTATGTACCAATGAAAGCAAAAGAAATTGCTATGGTAATGAGAGTACCAAAAAAAGAATATAGAGATTTTTTAGAAATTTTAGGGAATTTAGAATTAAGCTTCAAAATTCAAAAAAACAGGAAAAATAGATACAAATTAGTAGAAAAGACATATTATGATGGAATATACCGAAGAAACCAAAAAGGGTTTGGATTTGTAAGAATAGAAAATCAAGAGGAAGAAATATATATATCAAAAGAAAATTCATTAAATGCATTAAATGGAGACAGAGTATTGGCCCAAATTATAGAAGAAGCAAACAAAGTAAAAAATGCAGAAGGTAAAGTAGTAAAAATACTAAAACACGAAAAAGACACAATTGTTGGGATTTTTCAAAACAACAAAAATTTTGGATTTGTTATTCCAGACGATAAAAACTTTGGTACAGATGTATTTATATCAAAAAAAGATATGGGAAAAGCAAGAAATAATCATAAAGTTTTAGTAAAAATCACAAAATATCCACAAAAAGGCAAAAAAGCAGAAGGTAAAATAATAGAAGTATTAGGAAATGTAAATCAGGCAGGAGTAGATATGTTATCACTTATCAAAGAATACAACTTGCCATCAACTTTTCCAGAGCCAGTTGTAGAAGAAGCAAAAAGTTTCCAAAACAAAGTCGACAAAAAAGACATACCAAATAGAGTAGACTTTAGAGAAAAGACTATTTTCACAATAGATGGAGAAGATGCAAAAGACCTAGATGATGCAGTTCGTGTAGAAAAACTAAAAAATGGTAATTACAAATTAGAAGTGCATATAGCAGATGTAAGCTTCTATGTTAAAGAAAATAGTTTACTAGACCAAGAAGCACTAATAAGAGGGACAAGCATATATATGTTAGGAAGAGTTATTCCAATGCTTCCAAGGGAACTATCAAATGGAATTTGCAGTTTAAATGCAGGAGAAGACAGATTTACATTATCTTGCATAATGGAGATAAACAATCAAGGAAAAGTAATAGCTTCTGAAGTAGTAAAAGGAATAATAAATGTATCTCAAAGGATGAGTTACCAAGATGTACAAGCTATACTAGATAATAGTAATCAAAAAACTATAAAGAAATATCAAAAATACATAACAGACTTTAAGTTGATGGAAGAATTAGCACATATTTTAAAAAACAAAAGAATGGAACAGGGGTACTTAAATTTAGACATTCCAGAAAGTAAAATTGACTTGGACATGGAAGGTAAAGTAATAAATGTGTCTAAATATGAAACAACCTTTGCACATGAAATAATAGAGCAATTTATGCTAACAGCAAATGAGACAATAGCAGAAAAATTCTTTTGGTTAGAAGCACCTTTTATTTATCGTGTCCATGAGGATCCTGACCTAGAAAAAATACAAGAATTAAACCAGTTTTTGTTCAACTTTGGTTTAAAAATAAAAGCAAATAAAGACAATATATATCCAAAAGAATTTTCAAAAATACTAGAAGAAATAAAAGGAAAAGAAGAAGAAAAAGTAATTTCAAATCTAGTCTTAAGAACACTAAAAGTAGCAAGATATGAAGCCGAAAACCAAGGGCATTTTGGTATAGCAAGTAAATATTATTGTCACTTCACATCACCAATTAGAAGATATCCAGACTTATTTATCCATAGAATCATATCTAAATATCTAGAAAATAACTATGATGTTCAAGAAAAATGGGTAGAACAACATAAGCCACAAGCAGAAGAAAGAGCAAAGCAATCATCAGAAAGAGAAAAAATAGCAACAAAAGTAGAAAGAGAAGCCGAAACCTTAAAAAAAGCAGAATATATGGAAAAAAGGATTGGAGAAGAATACGATGGAATAGTATCCTCTGTAACCTCATTTGGGATTTTTGTAGAACTAGAAAACACAATAGAAGGACTCATAAAATTTGAAGACTTAGGAAATGAATACTTTATCTATGACGAAAATAGAAAAAGGCTAATTGGAGAAAGAACAAATAAAACCTACAAAGTAGGTGACAAAGTAAAAATCAAAGTAAAAAGTGCAAGCAAAATGCTACGTCAAATTGACTTTGAGCTAGCATAAAGAGCAACTTTTAATACATCCAAACTATCACATTTGAAAAAATAACTACCAAAACAGAAAATACAATAACACTAATACCACCAACTTTATTTTTGATAGTATTTATTTCATATAAAGCATAACCAATAGTCCTAAGAAAAATATAAAGGCTAAAAATAAAAAACAAAACATGATAAACAATACTTGACAAAATAATCCCTCCTTTAATCTTTAATCATAAAACAAAAGAGGCATGAATAAAAAATTTTGACCTTTTAGATTAGTTTTCATGCCTCGTCTTTGTTTGTTTGCAAAAGAAATGTCGCCAAAACGACATTTTAGCTATCTTCTGTTTGTGTAATTAACATACCAGACTTAACAGAAGTATCTACTTTAACATCAAAAAATGAGTTTTTAAAGCTATCATGCCAATTATAAGCATTATATTGGTTAGTAGTAAAAAAATTACCTTGAGCTGTTTTACCAAAACCATTAATGTCAGCTTTAAATTCTTTAGAAGTTTTATAAAGATATGCAGAAAATACAGATTCTAGATATTTATTACAAGTGTTAGATATAGCATATAAAATTTCAGATTTCAAGTAATTAGAGTTTTCTGACATAGAGTAAATTCTACCAGTAAATTTTGTTTTTACCTTAATATATGGAGAAGAGGTAGAAGTATCTACTTTTACTTTAGTTGAACTAGCAGGAGTTAAATAAATATCCAAATAATGACCTGCAACCTCAGGATCAGGAATAGAAATTAAGAAACGGTCTACTTTATTATGCATAGTTAAATAAGCAATTGTTTCTAAAGAAGACAATTCACCAACTAATTCATCACCTTTAAATACAGCCATACCAATATTTTCAGAGCCATTTTTTCCCTCAATTGAAGATTCATTTGCTTTAATATTAAAATTTTCTTGTGCAGTATTGCTAGATGGTTGTTCTTTTGCTAATCCACCTAAAATAGCAACAGGTTCACAAGTAGTACAAATAATATTATTAAAAAAAGTACCAATAGTAGCATCAGGCATAAAACCAGTATATTTACCAGAATTATTAAAAATTTCATAATATTTAGAAATTAAATTTTCAAGTTCTGGTAATGTTTGTTCAATATAAGTTTTAGCATTGCATTTGCTAATAATAATATTAGAAGAAGGTCTTACTTGGGTATTATTAATTAAAGTGTAGACTTCATCAGAAATGCCTTCCTCAGCTAATTGCTCTGAAAATATAATAACCTTACAATGAGACATATTAAGTTCTTTTCCCATGTAACTATTCATTAAATTAATCGCAGTACTAAGGGAAGATGCAGTTACAGAATTGATAACTGTTGGGGCTTTTTCGGTTGAGCCAGATTCAGTTGCTTGTGATGTAGTAGAAAATTGAAAGCTTACCTGCAAATCGCTATTGTTATCAGATGATTTATCAATTCCAATTGCTAATACATATGCTAAGTTATCCATGCTAAGAGATAGATAAGAACTAGAAAAAGCAACAATAAATACAATAATTAAAATAATTATAAATAAATTTCTAAGTAATTTGTTCAAAATAAACCTCCACGTATAATAAATTTAATCAAAATTAATACATAAATTTTAATTTTGACTTGTTATCTCAATTAAGGTTTGAGATAATACCTGTAATGATAGAGGGCTTCGGTGTTACCTCCATGAGATTTAGTCTCGTTAGATTGTCTGAAGCCTTTACTTTACATTTGTTACAAATGAGCTGGATAAAGGATTTTTAATCGCTTTGTATATCGAACGTGGTTGTAAGTGTAAAGCTCTGAGGTTTAGTCTCTATCATATAATCTATCTTGAAAGGTGTGTTTTTACTATGTTTTATTTAGGTATTGATATTGGTAAGTTTAGCTCTGTTGCTACTTTAATTGATGAGAAAGGAACTATAGTTGATAAATCACTAAAATTTTCTAACTCTACTGATGGTGCAAATTCTCTTTTAGAACTTATCAATTCTTATGTCTTCGAAAGTTCTAATTTAGCTATTGCTATGGAATCTACTGGTCATTATTGGCTTTCTATTTTTTCTTTTCTTTCTGAAAAAGATTTTACTATTTCTATTGTTAACCCTATTCAAATTAAAGCTTTTAGAAAATCTTTTACTATTAGAAAAGTTAAAAATGATTTCGTTGATTCTATTTTAATTGCTAACTATTTGAGAATTTTTGGCTATAATTCTTTTTCTTTACCTAATGAAAAACTCATTGAACTAAAACAACTTTGTCGACATAGACATTACTTAGTTGGTAATATCTCTGACCTAAAGAGAAAAGCTATTGCTGTTTTAGACCGTATTTTTCCTGAATATCAAAAAATTTTTTCTGATACTTTTCGGAAGTACTTCTTTAGAGTTGTTATCTAATTGTCCTACACCTGAACATATTGTTAATATTGATACTCAAAAACTTTATGATATTTTATCTGAAGTTAAACATAGTCGTATTAATTTGGATAAAGTTTCTGATATTCAAAATATTGCTAAAAATTCTTTTGGAATTAAATTTGCTTTAGATGGTTTTACTTTTGAATTAAAACAACTTATCGCACAAATTCAATTCCTTGAATCTCAGTTAAAAGATTTAGAAAATGAAATTAATTCTATTTATGAAACTTTTAACTGCTATTTATCTACAATTCCAGGTATCAGTAATACTTTAGCTGCTATTATTTTATCTGAAATTGGTGATATTAATAAATTTAGTTCACCTGCTAAATTAGTAGCTTTTGCTGGCATAGACCCTTCTGTTAATCAATCTGGTGAATTTGTTGGAACAGAAAATACTCTTTCAAAACGTGGTTCACCTTTTTTAAGAAGAGCTTTATTTTTAGCTGCTTTTGTTGCTGAAAATAATAATTCCACTTTAAAAGACTACTATCAAAAGAAAATCAAAGAAGGCAAACATCATTATGTTGCTACTCGGTGCTGTTGCTAGAAAACTTGTATTTGTTATCTATGGTGTACTTAAAGAGCAACGACCTTTTAAAGAATTTTAGTTTTATATATTACCATATTTTACCAGTTAGCTACTGGTTATTTGTTATGCAAATCTTTAACTAAAAAACTTTTTCAAATTTTTTTCATTTTTCTATTGACTTTTTATAGCTGGTCAATCTAGCAAAAAAGAGATATCAAAGTACACGAGTACCCTTGACATCTCTTAAATCCATTTATCATAAACTAAAATACAATAATGCAATATAATATAATTTTTTCAAAGTACTCATAAACATATA
>CATLUC010000074.1:7606-8354 GCA_950059165.1 uncultured Clostridium sp. | reverse complement strand
AAAAAAGTGGCTATTATAGGTTTAGGAGTTAGTAATTTGCCATTATTAGATTATATGTTTGATAAAAAAGCCAAAGTCAGTGTTTTTGATGAAAGAGAAGAAAAACAAATTCCAAAAGATATAATGGATAAAATAAAAAATTATGGTTTTGATTTTTATATTGGCAAAAATTCACTGGAAAATTTAAATGGATTTGACATTATTTTCCGTTCCCCAAGCTGTTTGCCAACAAGAAAAGAGTTACAACAAGAAGAAAAAAATGGTGCAATGGTTACAACAGAAATAGAAATGTTAATGAAAATGTGTCCTTGCAAAATAATTGGTGTAACAGGAAGTGAACGGAAAGACAACAACAACTAGTTTAATTTATAGTATTTTACAAAATGCAGGTTATAATACATATTTAGGTGGAAATATTGGAAATCCATTATTTACAAAATTGGCTCAAATAAAGCCAGAAGATATTGTTGTACTAGAACTAAGCAGCTTTCAATTAATGGGAATGGAAATTAGTCCAAATATATCAGTTATTACAAATATAACACCAAACCATCTAAATATTCATAAAGACTATGAAGAATATATCGAAGCAAAGAAAAATATTTTTAAATACCAAAAAGATAATGATATTCTAATTCTAAATTATGATAATGAAATAACGAAAGAATGCAGTAAACAAGCAAAAGGAAAGGTTATTTTCTTTAGCAGAAAAGAGAAATTAGATAATGGTTTTATAGTAGATGGAAGA
>CATLUC010000074.1:0-7536 GCA_950059165.1 uncultured Clostridium sp. | reverse complement strand
TGTGAAGATGGTATTAGAGAACATATTTTTAATGGTGAAGATGCTATTTTAAGGGGAAATCATAATTTGGAAAATATAGCTACAGCACTTGCTGTAACAAAAGATTTAGTCCCAGTAGAAAAAGCAATTGAAACAATAAAGAATTTTAAGCCAGTAGAACATAGACTAGAATTTGTAAAAGAAATTAATCAAGTAAAATGGTATAATGACTCAGCAAGTTCTTCTCCAACTAGAACATTATCTGGATTAAATGCTTTTGAGGAAGATATTGTTTTAATTTGTGGTGGTTATGATAAAAAACTAGATTATAAGCCACTTGGCAAACCAATTGTAGAAAAAGTAAAGGCTTTGTTACTAATTGGCCAAACTTCAGGTAAAATTTTTGATGTAGTAAAACAAGAATTAGAAAATCAAAATAAGAGTTTAGACATATATATGTGCGAAACTTTGCAAGAAACAGTAAAATTAGCTAAAAAGTTAGCAAAACCTCAAAGTGTAGTTTTGTTTTCTCCTGCTAGTGCAAGTTTTGATATGTTTAAGGATTTTGCAGATAGAGGAAATCAATTTAAAAAATTAGTAAATGATTTTGGGGACGGAGGAAAAAATCCTGATTTATAGTTAAAGTTGTAAATAAAATCACATAAGCTGTTTTAAATACATATAATATACAAAATATTAAGGAGGTTATTATATGTATCAAGAAACTTATGAGGACTACATAAGGAGCATTTTGGGCTATCCTACTGCACAAAATACCTATCAAATGCAACCAATTACTAATTATAGAAACAATGAAACAGATAAAAGCATAGAAGCTTGCTATCCAGAAATCTATAAGGTAGTATATCCTATGGTAAACAAGGCTTGTATGACAAACTCAAGACCAGTTACGCCAGAGCTAATTGATGAATTAACAGATGAAATTTATTCTTCTATAGAAACTGATAATAATGGCATAAATATAAACATCAATTTAAGTAATGAAGTGCAAAGCCAAAACAGTGGAAATAGAACAAATACAGGTAATTCAATACAAACAGCTACAGCTAAAAAGCAAGTGGAAAATAGAAGTGTTCAAGCAGAAAATAGGGAAGAAAATAAAAGAGAAGATAGGCAATTTAGGAATAGAGGGTTACAAGATTTAATTAGAATTTTGTTAATAAGAGAATTACTTCGGAAGACCAGGTGGCTCTCATCGTCCACCAATGCCACCACCAAGACCAAGACCACCATTTCCGGGTGAAAGACCACCAATGGGAGGTGGAAGACCACCTATAATGCCACGTTATGGCGATGAATTTTTAGATATCTATGAATAAAAAATATGACGTGATCCTACCAGGGCGAACCTACCAGGACCACGTCATTTATGTATGTATGCCGTTGCGTTGCATAGGATTATGAGGATGTTACACCTCCCTTCATTTTGTCATAAAGATGCAACGGCATACAATAGTGCAGGTGGGATTTGAACCCACGTGTTTGGAGGTAATGGAGCCTCCGTGCCTATCCACCTAGGCTACTGCACTTAAATTTAGACCATCGCTTTATTTAATCATATATGTGGGGACACATATAATCAAATAAAATAAGGTTGCGATGGTCAGCCGGACTGGTGGGACTCGAACCCACAATCTCTACGTACCGAACGTAGTGTTCTCACCAATTGAACTACAGACCGATACCCTCGAAATTGCCTCGAGGGTTTATTTCAAAACGAAACTTACTATATATTAACATAAAATATGTTAAAAGTCAATGTTTTTTGAAAAAAATGTCATTTTTAGTCAAATTTGGCACGAAATACTTTCTATTATAGTACGTCTAGAGAACTTTATTATAATAGAACAAAGAAGCATGATTAAAATAACTTAATACAACTAATCTTGATTGTAATTATTTTCAATTTTTACAACAATTGCCTAATATATTTAAAAAAAATTGTAAAAAATATAGATAAGAATTTTTTTGAAAGGTGGAAAAACGATGAAAGTAAAAGATTGTATGTGTAATGATGTAGCTTGTGTAAAGCCAGACTGTAACTTAAACCAAGTGGCAAAACTAATGAGTGAAAAACATGTTGGTTGCATTCCAGTTTGTGATGATAATAATTGTATATGTGGAATTGTTACAGATAGAGATATATTACTTCGAGCAGTAGCTTGTGAAAAAGACACAAAAACTTGCCAAGTAAGTGATGTTATGACTTGTAATGTATGTACTTGTACAGAGGATGAAGAAATGACAAATGCAGAAAGCAAAATGGCTCAAAATCAAATTAGAAGATTACCAGTTTGTGACCAAAACAATAAAGTAATTGGAATTTTAACATTAGGTGATTTAGCACAAAACGATAGAGAAATAGGAAAGCAACAAGTGTATACAACAATAGAAGAAATTTGCAATTGCAATTCAGGAAAACATGCTGAGTAAAATTCGTATGTTAAAACAAAATAAATATTAGAAACATTTAGAAAATTCAACAAACTTAAGCTTAATATCATTAAGAACGGATAATCTTCCGTTCTTTTACATATAATAAAAAAGAAGGGAGGCAAAGCATGATAATTGATGTATCATATTGGACAAGAGTCTTAAAAAACATAATGTATGTCATATTACTATTAATACGGGTTATTTCTTGCTTTAAAGCTTTCCATCTTTTATATGCCTTTTTTAGTAGCATTTATTATATCATTAATTATTGAACCAGCAATAAAATGGATTATGGAAAAAACACATTTAACTAGAAGAACTAGTTCTATTATAATATTTGTAATTGTATTAGGAATTATACTAGGTAGTTTAGTTTGGATTTTAATAACACTTTTTTCAGAATCTTCTAGTTTACTGCAAGGACTAAATGATTACTTTGATAAAGCTTACATACAATTTCAATTTTTTATGGAAAGCTTTAATTTTGATAAAATACATCTTTCAGATGAGGTTTTAAATGTAATTCAAAGTTCAACAGGTGACTTATTACAAACAGCATCAAACTGGCTAAGAAATTCATTAACAGGCTTAATCGAATTAGTAACAAGCCTGCCATCAATTGCTATATGTATAGGAATTACCATAGTTGCACTTTATTTTATATGTGTAGACAAAATCTATATATTAGACCAAATAGAACATCATCTTCCAAAAATTTGGGTTAGAAAAATAGGAAAACACCTAAAAGACTTAATACAAACCTTAGGTGGGTATTTAAAAGCAGAAGCCACGTTAATATTAGTATCATTCATAATATCATTAATAGGATTATATATTTTACAATTTGTAGGATTTAATGTGCAATATCCTTTATTGATGGCATTATTTATAGGATTTGTTGATGCACTTCCTATACTTGGCTCTGGAACAGTAATGATACCCTGGGCAATTATTAGTGCAATAAATGGAGATTTAAACCTTGGAATAGCAATAATAGTACTATTAATAATAATGTCAATAGCAAGACAGCTATTAGAACCAAAATTAGTAAGCAAAAACATAGGAGTACATCCAATATTTACACTAATTGCAATGTACACAGGTTTCAAAATAATTGGAATAATGGGATTATTAATAGGACCAATAGTCTTAATCATATTTAAAAACATATTTGCAAGCCTAATAGACCAAGGAGTATTCAAAACAATATTTGACAAAAAATGATGTGACGTTGGGGACGTTTCTTTTCGCACATTTTTGTGACATTGGGGACACATCTTTTATAATATTTTTATATCTTTCGCACAAGAAGTTCAAAAATAATATATACTAATAGATATAAACTATTTACATATAGATGTGTCCCCAATGTCACAAAAATGTGCGAAAAGAAACGTCCCCAATTGCACATAAAAATGTCGCAAAAGAAACGTCCCCAACACGACATTATTCCCATTCTATTGTTGCAGGTGGTTTTGATGTGATATCGTAAACTACTCTGTTTACATGGTTTACTTCGTTTACTATACGAGAAGATACTTTTTCTAATATTTCATATGGAATTTTACTCCAAATTCCAGTCATGAAATCTGTTGTTTCAACGGCACGTAGTGCTATTGTGTAGTCATATGTTCTTTCGTCTCCCATAACTCCAACAGATTTTAAGTTTGTTAGTACTGCAAAGTATTGATTGATACTTTTGTGTAACCCAGCATTTGCAATTTCTTCTCTAAAGATACTGTCTGCATCTTTTAATATTGTTAGTTTGTCATCTGTAATATCTCCAATTATTCTAATAGCAAGTCCAGGTCCTGGAAATGGTTGTCTATAAACTAAGTTTTCTGGAATTCCTAACTCTAGACCAGTTTTTCGTACCTCATCTTTGAATAAATCTCTTAATGGTTCTACAATTTCTTTAAAATCTACGTAGTCTGGAAGTCCACCAACATTGTGATGGCTTTTTATTACAGAACTTTTACCAAGGCCACTTTCAATAACATCTGGATAAATTGTTCCTTGTACTAGAAAATCAACTTGTCCAAGTTTTTTTGCCTCTTCTTCAAAAACACGAATAAATTCTTCTCCGATGATTTTTCTTTTTGTTTCAGGGTCTGCAACACCTGCTAATTTTGCTAAAAATCTATCTTTTGCATTTACACGAATTAAATTGATGTCAAATTGTTCTTTAAATATTTTTTCTACTTCGTCACCTTCATTTTTACGCAAAAGCCCATGGTCAACAAAAATACAAGTTAAGTTTTTACCAATTGCTTTTGAAAGTAAAACAGCTGCAACTGAAGAGTCAACACCACCAGATAAAGCACATAAGGCTTTTTTATCTCCGATTTTTTCTTTTAAGTTTTGAATGGTTTCTTGTGTAAATGAACTAATTACCCAGTCACCTGAACAGTTACATATATTAAATAAAAAGTTTTTGATTACTTGAATACCATTTTTTGAGTTGTTAACTTCTGGGTGGAATTGTATTCCATATAATTTTTTCTCTTGGTTTTCCATTCCTGCATTTGGACAAGATGATGTTGAACCAATATTTTTAAACCCATTTGGGACAGTTTCTACATAATCTGTGTGGCTCATTAAAAATCCATTTGTGTTTTCAAAACCTTGTAAAAGTAGGGAAGTGTTGTCAATTGAAACATCTGTTGTTCCATATTCACGTTTATTTGGTCTTGCAACTTTTCCACCTAAAGTAAGAGCCATTAATTGCATTCCATAACAGATTCCAAGAATTGGAATGCCTAATTCAAAAATTGATTTATCACATTTTGGCGCATCTTCACCATATACACTTGCAGGTCCTCCTGTAAATATTATTCCTTTTGGATTTTTTTCTTTGATTTTTTCGATTGAGATATTATAAGGTACAACTTCAGAGTATACGTTGCATTCTCTTACACGTCTTGCTATTAGTTGATTATATTGCCCCCCAAAGTCTAAAATTAAAATTAATTCGTTCTTCACTTTATTTTCTCCTCCATAATAAAATTTGTTTTATTTTATCATATTTTGGAGTAAAAGTAAAGAAAAAATAAGGTCTAAAAGTGCTTTTTAAGATTATAGTACTCCACTTGTTGGAATATAACTTTCATCAGGTGGATATACAAATTCTTCATTTGGTTTATTAACTTTTTGAATAGCTGTAACCTTTACAATAGGCATATTTCCATGATAATCACCTTTTGTGATTTCTCCTGTTAATTCAACCCAAGTTTCATTTTCGAATTCTTTAGCATTTTCACTTTCACATAAAAATCCAACAATAACAGATTGAAAGTCAGAAGAAATAATCATGTTTCTAGCTAATATAAATTGATTTTCATTCAAGTCTGAGACACGATAAATATAGCCTGTAAAACTAATTTTAACACCTATGTAATTATCGATATTTTCATGGACAGCTTTTAGTACATTGGTATAATTAGATGTTGTGAGTTTTGTAACTTTATTTTGTGGCAGACAACTTGATAGCTCGGGGCTTGCATTACTTGCACCATTAAATACTTTAAAACTTACAATTCCAACAATTATAATTACCAGCAAAACAATAAACGCAAAGAAATATTTAAAAGTTTTACTACCATTGATTTTAACATTATATACAAACATATAAATCCTCTTTTCTATTAATATACTATTATTTGAATTTATGTACTTATAATGAAAAATATGCAGACGAACAATTAAACGGGGCTTGTAAGACATAATTTTAAATATGAAAAAATTAAATCAGCCCCTATTGTTCATGGATTTATGGTTAAGTTGTATATACATATTTTTTAAATTAATACTTGACATTGAATTGCATATACTATATCATTTTTATAGAATAAATAAATTACTTTTGGAAAAACTAATGAAAAATAGTAGGAGGAATAAAATTAAAATGAAGAAAAGAAATGAAAAAGCTATAACACTAATTGTTTTAGTAATCACAATAATAATTTTGTTGATTTTAGCAGGTGTAACAATTACATTATTGACTGGTGAAAATGGAATTCTTAGTAAATCAACAAAGGCAAATGAAGAAACAAAAAAGCAAACAGCAACAGAAATAATAAATTTAAAGATAACAAATATACAAATTTCAACATATTCTGAAAAACAGCAAATGCCAACATTGCAAGAATTTGCAGACAATTTATGTAATGACAATGAAATAGAATATGTAATAACAAAAGATAAAGAAACAGCTAGTAGATTACCTCATGTAGACACAACTGGACATACTTCAATTTTTACAAAATTAAATGATTATCCATATGAATTTGAAATAGATGGAAAATTAAAATTGGCATCAATTGATGGAAACGTAGTAGAAGATAATACAAACAATAACAACACAAACAATAATAATGAAGAACTAATGGCAAAGCTTGAGGAAATGGAAATTGCAATAAAAGCTGTACAAACGGAAAACACAAAATTAAAAAATGAAATAAGTACATTAACTGGAATGCAAACAACTATTAATTCATTAGATACTAGATTGACCAATTTAACATCTTTGTATGATAATCTTAAAATAAAAAATTATAAAGCAGGAACTGTTGATGTTCCAGCGTATTTACCAGGAAAAGCTTATAATGTTCATGTCGAATTTGATAATCCTATTCAAAATACAAATTATACTGTATCGATATTATCAACCTATTTGGGTCTTTGGTGGGCTCAGACATCTTATACTGCAATAAATAAAACAGTTAATGGATTTGATATTTTTGGTTATAATACTGGAGAGGAATCAACTGTTGCTCATACTGTAGACTGGTTAGTTATCCCAAAAACACAATAATATATAAATGAAATTATAAAAAGCAAGTTAAATACTACTTGCTTTTTCTTTATATATATAGTAGAATAATACTAGAAAAAAGAGACAAAATAAACTAAGGAGGTATGGTGATAAAAATGCAGGGAATAGGAATAGGTACAAGTGATTTTAAAAAAATGAGAGTAAATGATTACTTTTATATAGATAAATCTTTATTCATAAAAAATATAATAGACAATAAAAGTGAAATAGTACTAATAACAAGACCAAGAAGATTTGGAAAAACCCTAAACATGAGTATGTTAAAA
>CATLUC010000073.1:3544-8365 GCA_950059165.1 uncultured Clostridium sp. | reverse complement strand
TTTGAAATCAAATCAACGTGCAAAAGCACGCCTCATTGATTTCAAACTTGAACGCCTAGCCGAATATCCAATTCTTTCTTAATCAAGTTTGTATCAGAAAAAGAAAGGAATGATGTAAAAAATGAAAGAGCAAGCAATTGATAACAAAGAACTAATATTAGCATTAGAGGAACTAGAAAAAGAAAAGGGAATTAACAAAGAATATCTATTAGAATCAATAGAAACAGCATTAGTAACAGCATATAAAAGAAACTTTGATTCTTTAGAAAATGTAAAAGTACAAATGGACCAAAAAACAGGAGCAACACACATATATTCTTTAAAAGAAGTAGTAAAAAGAGCAAATGACAAAGAAACACAAATAAACATTAAAGAAGCACAAAAAATCAATCCAGATTATAAAGAAGGAGATATAGTTGAAATAGAAATTGTACCAAGGGACTTTGGAAGAATTGCAGCACAAACAGCAAAACAAGTTATTGTTCAAAAACTAAGAGAGGCAGAAAGAGAAATTATTTATACAGAATTTAATGACAGAAAAGGAGAGATTGTGTCACGGATTGGTACAAAAGGCAGACCGTAATATTGTAGTTATGGATTTAGGTAAATTAGAAGGTGTTATGCCAGCTAAAGAACAAATACCAACTGAACATTATCACGTAAATGACAAAATAAAAGGATATGTCTTAGATGTTGAAAAAGGTAGTAAAGGAGCACCACAAGTAATAGTATCAAGAAGTCACTCAGACTTTGTAAGAAAATTATTAGAATTTGAAATACCAGAAATTTACGAAGGTGTAATAGAAATAAAAAGTGTTTCAAGAGACCCAGGTTATAGAAGTAAAGTAGCAGTATATTCACCAGACCCAAACATTGACCCAGTTGGTTCATGTGTAGGGCAAAAAGGTGTTAGAATTCAAAATGTTATAAATGAACTAAATGGAGAAAAAATAGATGTAATAGAATGGAACGAAGACCCATCTATATACATTGCATCTAGCTTACTTCCAGCACAAATATTGGCAGTAGATATCAAAGAGGAGGAAAAATTTGCTCAAGTTATAGTACCAGATGACCAATTATCATTAGCTATTGGAAAATCAGGACAAAATGCAAGACTAGCAGCAAGACTAACAAATTGGAAAATAGACATTAAATCAGAAACACAATTTAGAGAAATGCTAATGAACCCATCAACAGAAGAAAAAGAGGATGAAGAAATAGAAGAAGATAGTCAAGAATAAACAATTAACTAGATTTACAACTAGAAAGGAATGTGATTAAAAACGAAAAATCAACCACAAAGAACCTGTATGGGTTGTAATACCAAAAAAGATAAAAAAGATTTAATTAGAATAGTTAAAAATAAAGAAAATCAAATAAGTATAGACAGAACAGGAAAAAAAGAAGGACGAGGAGCATATATATGTGATGATATACAATGCTTAGAAAAAGTAATTAAATCAAAAAGATTAGAAAAAGTACTTGATATAAAAATATCAGAAGAAATTTATGAAAGTTTAAGAGGTGTAATACTTGATAAATAAAAAAATATTAGGGCTAATTGGATTGGCTACAAGAGCAAGAAAAATTTGCTTTGGGGCAGATAGTGTAGAAGAGCAAATAAAAAAGAAAAAAGTATATTTAGTTATTATAGCAGAAGATGCGTCTAAAAGAACTAAAGATAAGTTTGAACTATTGGGAAAAGATTTCCAAGTACCAGTTATAGTAAAAGGAGAAATAGAACTTTTAAGTAAAGCAATTCGGAAAGTCAAATAAAGCAATTATTGGAATACATGATAATAATTTGGCAAACGAGATACAGAAAATAAATAATGGGGGTGAACTTATTGGGTAAGATAAAAATACATGAAATAGCAAAAAAATTAGGCTTAACTAGTAAAGAAGTAATTGATGCAGCAAATAAGTTAAAAATAGAAGTTAAAAGTCATTTAAGTGGCGTAGATGAAGAAGAAGCTAATAGAGTGGAAAAATTATTAACCAAAAATGAGGGAAAGAAGAAAGAAGAGAAAAAGAAGGATAAGGAAAAAGACGTGAAAAAAGAGGAAAAAGCACCAGTTATTATTAGAAGAGAAGTTATTATATCAGAGGAAGAACCAAAAAAGAAAAAAGAAGTTGTCAAAAAAGAAGAAAAGAAAAATAATGTTGGTTTTATAGAAAGAAAACAAAACAAAGATTATAATATTGTATATCGTAACAAACCAAATAAACCTATGACAGTTAGTGAGTTATTTGGTCTTAAAAAAGAAGAACCAAAACAAGAAAAAGAAGAAATAAAAGAGGAAGTAAAAGAAAAAGTAATAATTGAAAAACCACAAGCAAAAGAAGTAGAAAAAGAACCAAAAGAAGCAATAAAAACCGAGATTACAACAACACCTACTACAACAAAAACAAAACCAGTGGTTAAACAAAATCAAGGGCAAGAAAATCAAAATAGAAATAACAATAATTATAATAATAATCATAACAATAACCATAACAATAACAGAAATAGAAATCAAAACCAAAATAATAATTTTAGGAATAATAATTTTTCTAGAAACCATAATGATAATAATAGAGGAAACTATAATAATCGTAACAATAATAATAACTATAATAACAACAGATTTAACAATAACAATAAACGACCATTAGACGAAAAAGGTATAGAGAAAAACATTAAAAATATTATGTCTGTTGAAAATGGTGAGAAAGAAACAGTAAGAGAATATAATAGAGGATTAGACAAACAAAGAAACAACAAATTTGATGAAAACAAAACAAATAAAAAGAATAAAACGAGAAGAAATAATGGTGGAAATGACTTCGATGAAGGAAAATTAAAAACTCTAAAACAAGCTAATCGTTTATCAAATATGTTTGATGAACAAGATGGTGGAATGCTTGATTACTATGACTTAACAACAGAACGTGGTAGAAGAGGAAGAAAAAGAAACAATAAAAATCAAGAAGAAAGAGTAAAACAAAAAATCTTTAAATTAACTGAAATTGAAATTCCAGAAAGTATTACAGTTAAAGACTTTGCTGCTGAAATGAAAAAAACAACAGCAGAGGTTATAAAAAAACTATTAGGATATGGAATAATGGCAACAATTAACAACGAAGTAGATTTTGACACAGCATACCTAATTGCTCAAGAATTTGGAATTAATGCAACTAAAAAGGAAACTGTAACAGAAGAAGATATACTATTTGACGATTCTGAAGATAGAGAAGAAGATTTACAAGTAAGACCACCTGTTATTGTTGTAATGGGGCATGTTGACCATGGAAAAACCTCATTATTAGATGCTGTTAGAAAAACAAATGTCATAGAAGGAGAAGCAGGAGGAATTACCCAAGCAATAGGTGCTTATAAAGTAAAAGTAAAAAATAGAGAAATTACATTTTTAGACACACCAGGACATGAAGCTTTTACTGCTATGAGAGCAAGAGGAGCCCAAATTACTGATATTGCAATATTAGTTGTAGCTGCAAATGATGGTGTAAAACCACAAACAATAGAAGCTATAAACCATGCAAAATCAGCAGAAATACCAATAATTGTAGCTATAAATAAAATTGATTTACCAGACGCAAACATAGATAAAGTAAAACAAGAATTGATGGCATATGAACTTGTTCCAGAAGAATGGGGTGGAGATACTATATATGTACCAATTTCAGCTAAAAAGAACGAAAATATTGACCAATTATTAGAAATGGTACTATTAGAAGCAGATGTATTAGAACTAAAAGCAAACCCTAATAAACAAGCAAAAGGAACAGTTATTGAAGCAAGATTAGACAAAGCTAAAGGTGCAATTGCTACAATGTTAGTACAAAGAGGAACATTAGATGTAGGAGATACAATAGTAGTAGGTTCATCAATTGGTAGAATTAGGGCAATGAAAGATGATAAAGGTAAAAGTGTAAAATCTGCAGGACCATCTACACCAGTAGAAATTATGGGACTAACAGAAGTGCCATCTGCTGGAGATACTTTCTATGAAGTTAAAAATGAAAAAATGGCAAAACATTTAATTGAAAGAAGAAAATGCCAAGACAGAGAAAAAGCAATAAATGCTAATACAAAGGTAACATTAGACAATTTATTTAGCCAAATGGAAGAAGGTAAATTAAAAGTATTAAATTTAATTGTAAAAGCAGATGTACAAGGTTCTGTTGAAGCTGTAAAACAGTCATTAGAAAAACTAGAAAATGAAGAAGTTAAAGTAAAAGTAATACATGCAGCAGCAGGAGCCGTAAATCAATCAGATGTTACACTTGCAAAAGTATCTAATGCAATTATAATTGCTTTTAATGTAAGACCAGATAATATGGCAAAAGAAATGGCAGAAAAAGATGAAGTAGAAATTAAACAATATTCTATTATTTATCAAGCAATTGAAGATGTAGAAGCTGCAATGAAAGGAATGCTAGACCCAGAATTTGAAGAGAAAGTAATTGGAAATGTAGAAGTAAGACAAACATTTAGAATATCTAATGTTGGAACAATTGCTGGAAGTTATGTTTTAAATGGAAAAGTAGAAAGAAATGCTGGAGTAAGAGTTATTCGTGAAAATGTAGTTATACATGATGGACATTTAGCAACATTAAAGAGGTTTAAAGATGAAGTAAAAGAAGTAGGTAAAGGCTTTGAATGTGGTATTCAAATTGAAAACTACAATGACATAAAAGAAGGAGACATTATTGAGGTTTATGTTATGGAAGAAATAAAACGATAGTAAAACGAATGAAAAGCAGCATCTTGCGCATTTTTGGTAGAAAATATAAGTTTTGATGTACAAATAGTAC
>CATLUC010000073.1:0-3454 GCA_950059165.1 uncultured Clostridium sp. | reverse complement strand
AGAATTGCAACAAAATTTAAGAAAAGATGTTGAAATTGATAAAATAGAAAAGGCAACAAAAAGATGGAATGAAAATTATAAAAAGGTTGCAAGTCATAAAAGAAGTGCTGTTGAAAGAAGTACAGAAAAAGAAATAGATTAGTAGGAGGTAGCAAATGCCAGAAAATCAAGCAAGACTAGGCCGTATTGAGGAAGAGTATAGAAAAGAACTTAGCCAAATTATTAGCTATGAATTAAAAAATCCCAATGTTACTCGGCTTAATTAGTGTAACTAAAGTAAAAGTTACAAATGACTTAAAATATGCAAAAATATTTGTAAGTATTTTAAACTCAAAAAATATTAAAGAAACTTTGGCAGGTTTGAAAAAGTCTTCAGGGTTTATTAGAAGTGAATTAGCAAGAAAAGTTAATTTAAGAAACACACCAGAATTGATTTTTGAATTAGATGATTCTTTAGAATATGGAGCAAGAATAGACAGCATTTTAAAGGATATTATACCTAAAAAAGAAAATTAGAAAGGGGTACTTATGACATTAGATGAAATTTTAAAAGAGATAAAAGAAGCACAAACAATTGTAATTTTAACACATGAATCACCAGATGGAGATGCTATTGGAAGCAGTTTAGCTATGAAATTAATGATAAAGGAAATAGGGAAAAAAGCAGATGTAATAATTCCAGAATACCCAAAATGTTTTAACTTTTTGCCATCAGTAGAAGAAATAAAAATAGAATCTGAAATAGAAAAATACGATTTAGCCATTTCAGTAGATTGTGGTAGTTTAAAGAGACTAGCAAAAGCAGAGTATTTTGAAAATGCTAAAAAAACAATAGTAATAGACCATCATGGAAGTAATAATATGTATGGTGACTTAAACTATGTTAATCCAGTTTCTCCAGCATGTTGTGAAATTTTAGTTGGTATGTCAGAGTATTTTAATATAAAAATGACAAAAGAAATAGGAACTTGCATAATGGCAGGAATTATAACAGATACAGGTGGATTTCAATATGCAGGAATTACACCAGAAACTTTTGAATACACAGCAGAACTAATAAGAGCAGGGGTAAATATTCCTAATATTTATAAAAGGACATTAGGAACAAAAACAAAGGCTAATTTTGAATTATCAAAAAGAGTTATAGATAGATTAGAATTATTAGAAGATGGTAAAATAGCTTTTTCTTATATGACATCACAAGATGAATTAGAAGTAAATGCAGAGTCAGGTGACCATGATGGGTTAGTAAATATAGGCAAAGAAATTGAAGGTGTGCAAGTTGCAATATTTATAAGGCAAAAGGACAATGAAAATGCTTACAAAGTATCTTTACGTTCTGAGGAAGGAATTAATGTATCAGACATTTGCTTGTTATTTGGTGGTGGAGGCCATAGTAGAGCAGCAGGTGCTTTAATTTCTGGGACAGTGGAAGAAGTAAAAGAAAAATTAATGAAAGAAATAAAAAAATGGATGGAATAATAATTATAAATAAACCAAAAGAAAATACATCACATGATATTGTGCAAAAAGCAAAAAAAATATTAAATGAAAAAGTTGGTCATACTCGGAACTTTAGACCCAATGGCAACAGGAGTGTTGCCTTTATTAATTGGTAAAGGAACACTTTGTTCAAAATATTTAGTAAATCATGATAAAATTTATAAAGTTCAATTAACATTAGGAATAAAAACAAATACAGCAGATGTGGAGGGGAATATATTAGAAAAAAGGGAAGTACCAAAGAAGATTTTGCAAAAAGATAAAATAGAAGGAGCATTAAAATCTTTTTTAGGTAAACAAAAACAAATTCCACCAATATATTCAGCAATAAAAGTAAATGGAAAAAAACTGTATGAATACGCAAGAAAGGGTCAAACAGTTGAAATTGCCTCAAGAGAAATTGAAATTTACAAAATACAATTACTAAAAATTATAGAAGATAAAAACCAAATAGAGTTTCAAGTACATTGTTCAAAAGGAACTTATATTAGAAGCTTGTGCGAGGATATAGCAACAAAGCTAGATACAGTTGGCTTTATGTCAGAACTGGAAAGAATACAAGTAGGTGATTTTTCAATTGAACAAGCAATACAAATAGAACAATTAAAAAAAGATAATACACCTTATATTTCAATAGAAGAACTTTTTAAGAACAAAGACCAAATTTCTTTAGAAGAACAAAGACTACATCATTTTTTAAATGGTGTAAAATTGACAACCAAAACAAAGAACGGAGTATATCGTATTTATTGTAATCAAAAGTTTATAGGTATAGGAGTAGTTCAAAAAGAACTTTTAAAACGAGATATAATTTTATAAAAACTAAGATGATTTCACAAAAGTCGTTCGAAAAATGTTATTTTGGCTATATAATAGTAATATAAAAAAATCTCCCTCATAGAATTAAAAGAAAAGGGGTGATTTTTTTGTATTACATTCAAGAAGATGACAAGCCTAATTTTATTTTCAAGTTATTTAATATTGTACAATTAAGGCAAGACACAATAATTTTACCAAATAAAGACAAAAAAATATCTAGTAAAAAAACTCAAAAGCTAGCCAAAAAAACAAAAAAGATATTGAATAAAACAATTAGTAAAAAAATTGTTATAAGTGAAAAAATACAAAAACAAGAAGAATATGTAAATTACCTATATAGTTATAACTTAGAAATTGTAGAGGGAATATGGCTATTCGAAGTATTATCAGGAAAAATATTAGAGTGCATTATAAAAAAAAGAAAGATGAAAAAAGAAGAAACAGCTATTTCAATTTTAGTAAATGACATAACCGAAAACATGCTAGCAAACTTAAGAAAAATTGCAAGAGAATACAAATTAGTAAATATAATAACAAATCATATTGAGAAATTTAGAAGAATAGAAGAACAAATATTAGAAAAAGATGGAATTATGATAACAGTTGGAAACAACAAAAAAAGAGGGCTTCTCAAATCTGAAATCATCATAAATGTAGATTTTCCACAAGAACTAATAAATCAATATACAATATATGAAAAAGCAATTATAATCAATATTAAGGAAAATATAAAAATAGCTACAAAAAGGTTTAATGGTATTTGTATTAACAATTATGATATATCTTTCCAAAATGAGGAATTTGATTATGATAAAGAAACAAAATTTAAGCAAAGTAAAATATATGAAGCACAAATAAATAAAAGGCAACCTTTTAGTGAGATTATTAAACAAATTGAAAAAGACAAAGTGAAAATAACAAAACTAATGGGAATAAATTCCAAATTGTGACGCTGGGGACGTTTCCTTTTTCACATTTTTGTGAAATTGGGGACACATCTTAATATTATTTGTTATTACATTTTACAAAAATTCTTAAAAATTGATGAAAAAGCTTTTATTTTTGTCTTAAATATAATATAATGATCTTGTCCAAAATTTTGATATTATAGTATATAAATAAATTGGAAAAG
>CATLUC010000072.1:1590-8460 GCA_950059165.1 uncultured Clostridium sp. | reverse complement strand
CGTTCACCACACATCCCATGACCGCCACCTTGATATTAAGCGCATATCCGGCAGTCAAAGGTCCCATCCATATACCGACAAGCCTTTTTACCGAGAAAAATTCATCACCGTATTGCCCGTAAAAGTTGCCGGGGAATCCTTGTACCAAGCGGTGTGCCTGTCCCTTTATATCGGTATAAAATTCCGTTATACCCACCGTATTGCGCCAGAAATCCTTTGTCCCTATCGTCTTGTCAAGAAAATACTCTACAATGCCTATGCACGCGCATACGACAAGAAACGGCATATATTTTTTGGTAATGTGGTTGATTATTCTCGCGTCGTCCTTTATTCCGTAGCCTATACATATAAATCCGGGTAAAAGCACCACTCCCCTTATGTTTTCAACTATGTTCATAACGCCTTTGCCGTTTACAAGAGCAATAATCCCCGAAAACATAACGCAGACAAAGAATAACAACACCGCCAACAAAAGTTTTTGGGGAAGTCTTACAAACAATACTACATATGCAAAAAGCATTATGAATATTATTTCTTTTGAATAGATAAGCAGTTTAACGAAAGTCGAGCTGCCGCTGATTTTATAAATAAGAGATAAGGCAAAATCTTGCACCACTATAAAGTAGAGCAAGAAAATAATTAAAATATAAAATAAAATTAAATAAATACTTCCAATTGATATAGATTTTATATTTAAGGCATAATATAGTACACTATAAATTCCTACTGCTTCTAATACACTTATTACCCAATAAGGAAAATGATGAAAAGCTATATATCTTTTTCTTGACTTTAGTTCTTTTGCAAATACATCTTCTGACTTTTCTATATTTTTTTCTTGTAATTGGTATAAATATGTTAGTTTGTTTTTATTGTAAAACTCTGAAAGTTCTTGTGTTGTTATTTCTCTTCTTCTTAATGTTTGTTGCATTAGTTTTCCTAATATGTTTGTTGATTTAATTGTTACAATACAAATTGTCACAATTGTTGCAAGTCCAATTAATGCTAATTCGACATGTGCAAAAAACATCATAATTACCATAAATACAATATATAATACATCATCTACTAGAACATTTAGTGTTCCAAAAAACAAAGTAAATAACTCTCCTACATCATTTACTAGCCTTGTATATAATTGTGCTGAATTGTATTTTTCAAAAGTTTTCATTTTAAATTTTAACAATTTGCCAAATGCTTTACTTCTAATGTCTTTTAAAAACTTAGCCATTAATCTATTAAACTTTATATTTTTTATGTTTTTTACAAATGCATAAAAAATATGGATTGAAACATAGACTACAACTAACCTTATTAAAACCTTTTGAACATCTACTGCTTGGAAATCCACCTCTAAAATTTTCTTCATAATGAATGGATGTATTGTTCCTAAGATATTGCATAAAATTAACAATACAATTACAGCAATATATGATTTTGTATATTTTTTTATAATATCTTTTATAACAATTCACCCTCTCTTTCATATTGGTTTAATTGTTGGTATAATTCATTTGTTTCTAATAATTGCTTATGTGTTCCACTATCCTTTATTTTCCCAACAATTAAAGTATTTTTTCCAACTTCGTTTTCAATTGCTTTTAACACCTTTTTTTCTGTTTCACTATCTAAAGCAGATAAACTGTCGTCAAAAATGTTGATTTCTCTTGTATCCAACAATGTCCTTGCAATTTGTATTCTTTGCTTTTGTCCACCAGAAACCTTAGAACCATTTTCACCTATTTGCGTTTCAAGCTTTTCTGCCATTTTTTCTATATCTTCTAATAATTCTGCTTTACTAATAACTTTTTCTATGTCTTCTTGTTTTCTTTCATGTTTCATATCTATATTGTTTTTGATGTTTTCATCTAGTATAATCCCTTTTTGTGTGCTATAACCAATTTTTTTGAAAATACTTTCTCTACTATATTTGTTTATATCAATATCATTTATTTTGATAGTATTGTCTGGTATTTCATAAAATCCTGCTAAAATGTTCATTAGTGTTGTTTTTCCACTACCTACTCCGGCCAACTATTCCTATTTTTTCGCCTTTATGTATTTCCATTGTGATATTGCTAATTGCTGGTCTTTCGTTTTTTATGTAATAATAGCTTAAATTGTCAATTTCTATTTTTTGAATTTCTTTTAATTCTTTTCCATCTCTTTTATATGTTTCTAAATTAAAGAAGTAATTAAACCTTCTTTTTGCTTGTTTAAAATATGCCCAACCATCTAGTAATGGTTCAATAGATTTCATAATTTCTGACAAGACTAAACTTATGCAGGCAATATAAACTGTTAAATCACCTAATGTTATGGTATTTTTATAGATTAAATATACACCTATGGTAAAACCTAAACCATAACAAATAGCATATAAAATATTCATAACATTTGCTATTTTATTTTTTACTACTCCTATTTCATAATCTGTTTCATATGTTTTGTTATTTATATTTTCAAAGTTTGCTTTTTGATTATTTTGTTCATTATATAGTTTAATCAATGAAAATCCTGATGTGTTTTGCTCAATTATTTTTGAGTATTCTACACCTACTTTTCTTGCATCTTCTATCTTTTCCTTTAATTCTTTATATAATTTAATAATCCAAATAACACAAATTGGTATAATTGGCAAGACACTTACTGCTAATACTAAATTGACGTTTTTTCCAATCATTATAATTCCTAAAATTGGTGCAACTACTAATCTTGCAATATTAAAAAAGAAATTGCCGAAAAATTTGCGAACCATTACTAATTCTTTAGATAAATATGCTAAATATGTTCCTTTGTCTTCTTTGTCATAATATTCGGGTTTTACATATTGCAAATGTTCTACTACTTTTTTTCTTAAATATGTGTCTGAAATCCTATCTGTTCTAAATAATAATATTCTATATAAAATTCTTGGTATAATCATAATAATTGAGTAGAAAAGTAAAGCATATACTTCTGCCATAATTATTTGTTTTTGTATTTCCCCTTGTAGTAATAAATCTAATATATTTCCTAATATATTAGGTATTTTGTAATGTATGTATATTGTTACACTATGAAAAAATATTCCCAATATGTAAACTGGAATTGTTCTTTTTAATTCATCTGTGAAAATTTTATTATCTTTCAAATTAGTCTCACCCCTTTTTCAAATAAACTAAATAATATGATAGTATAATTTGGAAAAGCATAAAAAATGCTGATAATCCAAGTATATAAGGAATTCCGAAGTGGGTACATTAAACCTGCAAAATATAAACCTATTGATGTCCCAATTAATTGAAAAATATATCTATAATTAGTAAATTTAAGTTGATATTCATTTGGAATATAGTTTATATACGGGGCATCTATTACATTTTCATAAGCTGTTGATATTAGAATAGACCATGTTATAGCAATTAAACCATTGATTACATTGTTAGACAAAAATGCTAGTGCATATAACCATAAACGAATACCAAATTTTATTGTTACTGTTAAATAGTCGTTTTTAGGTGTTAGATATTTTAAAGCTATTATTCCAATACCATCTGCAATTAGTCCAACAATTAGTAAATATCCTGTTGCTCCTACATCTGTAAAGTTCAAAAGATTTGTTAGCATTAACATTTTTAGCCCTAGCCCTGTACTCATTGCTATATTTGAAAACATAATATATGCAAAATATGCTCTAACTATTTTATTTTTTGCCATAAAAATTAGGCTTTGCTTTAGATTTACTTTCTTTTCTTCAGTTTTTGTTTTTGTCTTTATTTGTAAAATAGTAATATATGCTAATACCGAAAATAACATTGAAATTATCAAGCAAATATTATAGCTCATTACTATTCCAGCTACTGTTTTTCCTATTATTATACCACCAATTAGAATTCCTACATCTTTAAATAAATATTCTGTTAGTTTTCTTTTACTATATAATTTGTTTTCTCTTTTTATAGTCAAAATTAGTGGATAAATACTAATTGTTATTAAATTTCCCAAAACATTATCTAAAATGATGCATATTTCAATTATCATTTGTTGCCCAGTGTGATTTAATAAGCTCAAAAGTATTAAGTTGACTATTTTGAAGAATAAACTTATTATTATTACTTTTTTTGTGTCTTTTAAAGATATTCCTTTGCAAATCAATATCAAAGATAATATACAAAATAAACCAGATATGCTTAAAATCTGGCTTATTCTAGTTACTTCTAAGGAATTATCTTGTAACCATAACTGTTTAAAGTTTTCCCATATACCGATTGATATACTATAAAAAGCTAACATTATTAATATTTTATTTTCATCTTTTAATCGTGCAAATTTTTCTCCCATAACTAAAATATTCCTACTATTTCCCCATTTTCGTCTATATCAATGCTTTCTGCTGATGGTACTTTTGGAAGTCCTGGCATTGTCATTATTTTACCTGCTAAAGCAACAACAAACCCTGCTCCTGTTTTTAGTTGAATATCTCTAATTGTAATGTTATAATCTCCTTTACATTCTAGGTTTTTAGCATCATCTGAGAAAGAATATTGTGTTTTAGCAATACAAACTGGAAAATTACCATATCCGAAGTTCTTCTATTTTTTTTATTTCTGCTAATGCTTCTTCTGAAAAGTCTACTCCTTTTGCTCCATAAATTTTTGTTGCTATTTTTTCTATTTTTGTTGTGATAGAATCTTCTAATTCGTACATAAATTTAAAGTTTTCTTCTTTTTCAGTTAATTTCACAAGTTTTTCAGCAATGTCTTTTGCTCCTTCTCCACCTTTTGCCCATCCTTCTACTAAGCTTAATTCAACACCTTTTTCTTGTAATTTATTTTTTAAAAATTCTATTTCTTTGTCTGTATCTTGTATGTAACGGTTTAAAGCCACAATAACATTTAACCCAAATTTGTTTTTTAAGTTATCAATATGACGATATAAGTTGTCTATTCCTTTTTCTATTCCCTCTATATTTTCTTCTTGTATTTTATCTTTTTCTACTCCACCATGATATTTAATTGCTTTTATTGTTGCAACTAATACAACTGCATCTGGCTTAATTCCTGCTTTTCTACATTTAATGTCTAGGAATTTTTCTGCTCCTAAGTCTGCTCCAAATCCTGCTTCTGTTATAACATAATCACCTAGTTTTAATGCTAATCTTGTTGCCATTATACTATTACATCCATGTGCTATGTTTGCAAAAGGTCCTCCATGTATTATTGCTGGTGTATGTTCTAATGTTTGTACTAAATTAGGCTTTATAGCATCTTTTAATAGAACTGCCATTGAACCTTGTGCTTTTAGTTGTTTTGCATAAATTGGTTGTCCTTGTTTATTGTATCCTACTAAAATATTTCCTAATTTTTCTTTTAAATCATTTATATCTGTTGATAAACATACAATTGCCATTATTTCTGATGCTACTGTTATGTCGAATTTGTCATGTCTTGGAACAATTTTCTTTTCTCCTGATAAACCTGTTTCTACTTCTCTTAATTGTCTGTCATTTAGGTCTACACATCTTTTCCATACAATTCTTTCAAAACCTAGCTCATTTCCAAAATAAATGTGGTTATCAATTAAACTTGCTAATAAGTTATTAGCTGCTGTAATTGCATGAATATCTCCTGTAAAATGTAAATTAATATCTTCCATTGGTGCAACTTGTACTTTTCCTCCACCTGTTGCCCCACCTTTAATTCCAAATACTGGTCCTAAAGATGGCTCTCTTAAAGCTAGTATTGAGTTTTTTCCTATTGTTCTTAGTCCATCTGCTACTGCTATTGATATTGTAGTTTTTCCCTCTCCTAGTGGTGTTGGGTTTACTGCTGTTACTAATATTAATTTTCCGTCTTTTTGGTTTTTACGTTCTTCATAGACTTTCTCAGAGATTTTTGCCTTATATTTTCCGTATTGCTCTAAATCCTCTTCTTCAATTCCTGCTTTCTTAGCTACCTCAACTATTTTTTCTAGTTTTGTACTTCTTGCTATTTCAATATCTGTCATGTTAATTCCTCCTTTTTTATTTTATATTTTTAATTATAAACTTAGCTCCTCACTATTTTCATTTTCTCCATTACTTCCAATTTTTTTATCTTTGTTATCTTGTTTCTCTACTTTCTTTTTTAATATTGCTAATTCTACTTTTGATACTCCTGATATCTCCTTTATTTGTTCGTCATTAATTTTTTGCTTTATCATATTAATTGCTTTAAAATATTTTTGACATTCTTCTTTAGATTTTTTTATTTTTTCCTTTTCTTCTTGTGAAAAAGTTTCATAATTTATATAGTCATGAGCAAATTTTATTGCTTCTTCAAATTGATTAAATCTTATACATAATTTTATATAAAAGACTATATTTTCATACCTTTGCGTTGATATTGCTGCACATTTTATTGCTATTAAGTCTTTTTCATCTATCATTTTTTGTTCATATCTTTCTTTGCAAAGTGTTAGGTATTCTTCAAATTTCTTTACTGTATCAGTTTGTCCATAAAAATTCTCGTATAATTTTTGTACTTTTTCATTTAATTTTTCTCGTTCTTGTTCCTTTATTTTTTTTATATATCTTATTATAGTACTTCTAGACATTCCTGTTTCTTTTTCTATTTGATTGATTTTTTTTCCTTTATTTCTTAATTTTCCTACTAATTGAATTTTTTCTTCATAATTTAATGTGTTCAAATTATTCTGTTCTCTTAAAATCTTCTTATATCTAACAACAGTACCTATAGAAATTCCTCTTATTTCTGCTATTTCTTTGTTTTTTTTATTTGCTTCTACCAATACCTTTATTGCTTGCATTTCTTTTGCTACTCTTTCTTCTTCATTTACAGCTTCTAGTCTTCCTTGATCTCTTAAAAATCTTCTATCACTTTCTATTTT
>CATLUC010000072.1:0-1485 GCA_950059165.1 uncultured Clostridium sp. | reverse complement strand
CCCTTCTTACTGTTGCTATACTAGTTTCTAATTGTGTGCCTTTCAATGCATCTACTATTTGTTGTTCCGTTTGATTATCTTTTGTTCGTATTTCTACTTCATCTCTTCTCAGCCTAATTATTTTTTCTTCTATAGTTTCATCTCCTAGTCGTCCACACTTTCTTAATAACCTTATGTCGTCTCCTATTATTCTTTTACTAGCCTCTAATGGTGTATCTTTTAAAGCATCCACTATTTGCTGTACAGTTTGATTATTTTTTATACGTATTTCTATTTCATTTCTTCTTTGTTCAATTATTTTTTTTTGTTCTAATGATATCATTTTTCTATCCTTTTTTTTTTATTTTTTAGTTATAAACTTAGTTCTTCATCAGATTTGGCTGGTTTTTGTCTTTTTGAATTTTGTCTATTCATTTGATAACTTCTCCAAATCTTTACAATTTTACCCTTTTGTTGTCGTATTTTAATTTGTTCTTCTTCTGTTAATTTATCATTTAAAAATTGTTGTTCAATAAATTCTTCTGCACTTTTAAATTGTTTAAACGTTACTAAAACTTTTAAAAACCATAAACTATTTTTATATACATTTTTTGATGTTAATACAGTATTTTTTATATCTTCTAAATCCTTAATTTCTATTTGTCTATCTTCAAATTTCATTTTATAATCTTCTAATTCTTCTTCTATTGCCATTCCTATATATTTATTTACTGTTTTGTTTGCATAATTTAGGTTAAGTACAATTTGTGCTATTTCTTTTTTTGGTCTTCCCTTTCTATATAATTCTTGTATTTGTTCTATTTCTTCTCTTGTACAAATTATTTTACTAAAAAACAACTCTTTCTTAATTATTGATACTTGTTCTATCTCAATATCTAAAATTTCTGCTATCTCTTCATCTGTTTTTCTCCTATCATATAATTCTTCTATTCTTTTAGTTGTAATTTTCAATTGTTCTTTTTCTTCTCTTCGCTTTTCTTTTTGTTTTTTTTCTATTCTCTCCAATTCAGCCTCTGTAATAATTCCCTGCTTTTTTAATACTCTTAAATATTCATTTAGTCGTATATCATTATTATTTCGTTTTTTTATATCAATAAATACTTCTTGATTTATTTCTGTTTTTGATCTTTCATCTGTTATTAACTCTCTTATTTTTTCCATTTCTTCCTTTGTACAAATCTCTTTACAAATGATTAGATTTTTTATAATTTCTACTACTAAATATATTGGAATTTCCAATATTTTAGATATTTCTTCATCTGTTTTTTGTAAATAATATAATTCTTTTAATCTTTCTATTATTTCATCATATTTTTGTAGTTCCCCTTTTTTTCTTAGTTCTCTTTTTATTTTTACAACTGTGGCTTCATGTGCACCTAGTTCACTTGATAGTATTTTTGTAGTTCTCATTCCTTGTTGATAACATTTTTTCATTTTATTTCTTAATTTTTCATTTATCACCCTATATCTTAACAATACTTTTAT
>CATLUC010000071.1 GCA_950059165.1 uncultured Clostridium sp. | reverse complement strand
GCTCATTTTATTGAATTAGAATTTTTTAATGTTTGTAAGGCAGCCGAGAATTTGAGGAAATATTTATATATTAACAATTTAAATATCAATTATTTTTCAACATCCTATATATTAGTTATATCACTTTCACTTTTATCTGCATGGTCTAAGTACTCTTCTAGTTTTTTTAGTACCTCTTCAAGTCCTGTTCCTTTGTAATAAGATGATATTGCAAAATTTAATTTTGGAATTGCTACATCTACACAATTTGCTCCTTGTGGTTCATTTTTCATTAATTTTGCTTCTAAATTTAATTGCTGTCTTTCCTCTTGTGTCAATTCTATTTTCATTGATTCAACTTTTTCTTTAATCTCATTTAAAAAATCTGCTACTCCGATTAGTTTCTACTCCTGAAAAGGCAATTACAAATTTTGGTCCCATATATCTTACAAAAACATAGTCTTGTGATATATTTTCTTCTATATATTTGCTAATTTGTGTAATTACTTTATTTCCTAATTCTCTACAATATTTTTTATTAATTTCTTGTATATTTATAATTTTAAACATACAAATTGTAGATATTGTATATTGGTCTATAACTTTCTTTCCTTCTCCATATAGGTACTCTTCTGAATATAAACCTGTAAATAAGTCTTTTCTAACAATTGATTCTAGTGTTTTTTGATGTACTACTGTTTTTAAGACTGATACAATATTTTCTTTTATAACTTCTAATACTGTTGTATCTACATTGTCAAAGTCATGTGGTGTTCCACTTTCTATAATCCAGTACCCAATATATACATTATCAATATAAAGAGGAAAAAATATTGCTGATTTCGCTCTTCCAAATTCCATTTCTTGATATGGAAGTCTTTCATTTTCATTGTTTACTGTCACATATTTAGGTGTTGCAGATTGAATACTATCTTTGAACATATCTACATTTTGTAAAGCTTTTAATGCATTCCAATGTTTTTTATCTACATTAGATGCTTTTACTTGATATTCTGCTCCATCAAATACAACAATAGTTGAATATTTTATTTCATATCTTTCAATTAATATGTCATTTATCTTCTTTATTTTTTTTTCAACTGTGGATGTTTCTCCTATTGCATTCATAAAGTCTTGAACAACATATAAATTAGTAATCTTTTGGTTCATATTTTTAAATTTTTGTATCTTTTTATGTATTGTTACATTATAGATAACTAATCCTAATACGATTAAAACTAAGATTACCACAACTACAATTATCACGTCGTTTTTTCCTCCTCTTATTTATATAATTAGTATCCTCTCATTTTGTCTAATGTGCTATTCATGCTAGATGAAAATCCTCCATTTGTTTTTACTGATGGTGGTTGATAGTTTTTGTTATTTCTAGGTGTTCCTGCCGTTATCATTGGGTAAATCATATTTCCTAACTCTCTTAATGTTTGTGTAAACACCTTTGAATATCCTTTTGATGAAATTTCACATTCTATAATTCCTTCTAAATATCTTATGTATGTTTCTTCCTCAAATGGAATAGAAACATATTTTATTCTGTCTCTATCAAATAGTTCTGTCATAAATGACATAGCTGGATCATTATAAAATGCCATTCCACCAATAATTGTTGCATCTTTTATTCCTTTTATTTTTACAACTTTATTTAATACAATTCTTAGTTTCTTTTCGTCTAAAATATTTTTTGATTTTAATTGTTTTAAAAATGCTGTTAATGGTTGTATTGTTAAAATATCCATACTTTGCACTAGATAAGTTTCTTGTGATTGCTTAAAATATCTATCTGGTGTTTCAAAGTCTGTATCTATTAATACTAAAGAATGGCTTTGTAGCAATGTTTCTAATATTTTATCTACATGTTTTACTGCATTATCTTCATCTGGTAATGATGTATAAACAGTTAAATTTTTATTTACATTTATTCCTTTTGCTACTCCTTGACTAAGCCTTTCTATACTGTGTGTTGCAATTTCTCTTAATGGTTCTTCATTTTTTGTGTATATGTAATAAGAGTTTCTATTTTGTGTTGTGTCTAATATTGCTGTATTAATTCCAATTGATGACATTAATTCTGCAATATTATTTACTATAAATGATGTTCCATTTTTACTAGTTCCTACAAAAGTTACTATTTTCTTATCTGGTGTAAGTAACCTACTTAAATCAATTTCTTCATATACTTCATCATCTTCATCTTCATCATTATCACTATTATTTGAATAAAATGATGGTTGTTTAGTATAATTTTGCATTATTGGTTCTGCTTGTTGTATATTATTTATTTCATCAAAGCCTGGTAAAACCATATCTTCTTGTTCTTCATTTATTCCTGGTAAAACTGCTTCTTCTAGTTCTTCACCTATTCCTGGTAAAACTGTTTCTTCTAATTCTTTACCTATTCCTGGTAAAATCATTTCTTCTGGTTCTTCTAATTCAGGTAATATGTTATCTCTTTCAAATTCTGTTGATAATGCTGATTTCTGTATTTGTGGTTCTTGTATAACCTCTTCAAATCCTGGTAAAACATTATCTTCCATTTGAATTGTTTCTTGTGCTTCAAGTACAGGAAGTGGATTTTTTCTTGGTCTTCCTCTTCCACGTTTTGGTTTTGGTGGTTCATCACTTGGAACAGGGTTCTTTCTTGGTCTTCCTCTTCCACGTTTTACTGGTTGTACTGGTGCAACTGGTGTAGCCTCATTTTGTTCATTTTGAACTAATTCTTCTACAACTGGTTCTTGTACTGTATTTTGTACTTGTTTCTCTCCAAAAGCTTCAAAATCATCTAGTCCTTCTACTATTGGTTCTGGTATATTTGATGCTGGTTCTTCAATTTCTTCAAAATCTTCAAATAATGGTTTTGGTTGAGTAATAGGTTGTTGCATAACTGGTCTTGCTTGTTGATTTATAGCTTCTGGTTCAACTGTTCTAGGTTGTTGTTGCATAATAGGTTCTGGTGTAACTGCTTTAGGTTGTTGCATTACAGGTCTTGGTTGTACAGTTTGTTCTATATTATTTGATTTACGTTTTGCTAATTTCTTATTTCCACTCATATCAATAGCTGATGGTATAACAACTGGCTTTGAAAGTATTGCATCTTTATTTTGTGATTTTAATAAGATTTGGCTTGGTCCGTTATCTTCTTCTTCCTCTCTACCTTTTCTTAATTTGTCTGAAACACTATTATTAAATGACATAATTTGTTGATATTTAGATGATTTTTCTTCTAATACTGCACGTACATTTAATGGTAAGAATTTAGTTATAATTCTTAATTGTGTATCATTATATTGTGCTGCTATATTATTGAAACTGTCTATATATCTATCTTCATTTTTACCTAATCTTTTATAATGTGCCACAATGTTTTGAATTTCCATTTCACTTACATCATTTTCATTTTCTGCTTGGTAATTAACATCTTCTGTGTCAATTTTGTAATATGCTTTAGCTTCTTTTTTGACACGTGGTCTATTTATTAACCTACAAACTTCATCTACACTTCTATCATTTCCGATAATAGCATTATAAATACCAATTCCAAATATTTTTACTAGCATTGGTTCAGCTTTTGTTCTTCTATCAGAACATATTAAAATAATAGGTGTATCATTTCCCCTAACATTAGAAGCTTCGTCACTAATAGCATCTAATTTTTCAAAAATAAATTTGTCAATTTGGTCATATTGTGTATGTGTAAAAGCCTCTAAATCTTCGCTTATGACTACTCTGTCATAAGTTTTGTCTTTTTGTAATTCCTTTAATATTGCGTTAAAGTAATATACATTTTTGTAAGAAATAATTTGTTTGTATTCTTTTTGATATTTCTTAACAATAGATTCTGATATTTCCTCATTACTTACAGCAAATAAAACTTTCATTTGTTACCCCCTCCCAAATTTTACAAAAATTGCAAATGCAAGTGGTAAAATTTGGCATATAATTAAAAGTGTTACACAAGTTACAATAAACGCCATTCCTCTTTCTAATGTGTCTAACTTTCTAATACCAATTACATATTGATGGATGGCTCCAACAGCAATTCCTAAAAAGCATATTGGTATACTATAAATACGTACAAGGTTTAAAATATATGCAACTGTCCCATAGCTTTCTGAACCATATTTAACTTTGTAGTCTTCTAGTGATTTTAAGTTACTGTCTTTAATTTCAACTATTTTACTTTCTGTTTTGTCATCAATTGCTTTTTCTTCTGCATATGACTTATTAGCTATGAAAAATATTCCTATAATTAGCATGATAAGTGTTATTACTATTATTCCTTTTTTCATATTTGATTCATTCCTTCCTAGGGTAGCACAAATTTAGTTCAAAAAGATTTGAATTTTTTAACTTTGTTCCCCTTTCTTAGGTCTTGCTTTTTTATTATACTTAAATATCATACAATAAAATGTAAAAAATAGCAAGAATTTTTTACAATTTATTGTATAAATATTTCATATGAGCAAAAACTCCATTAGCCCAATTCTTATCTGTAGCATATTTTTTATTGATTCCTGTTAGTGTTGGTCCATTATAATAAGTTCCAAGTGCTTTTTCTCCACCATATATAGCTGTTCCTTTTGGATTTATATAATATTTTACAAATACCCTAGCAAGCAAGTCTATGCTTTCTGAATAACTAGAAAAACTATATGCCCCATTATATGGGTTTGAATCATAAGCACCATATCCAAATAAATTCTTTTTATCTTTTGCAATTTTTGAACTTCCCCAACCACTTTCATGAATTCCTACAGAAGCTACAAAAATCCCATTAATATTATATTGTTGTTCTATGTAATAAAAATATTTAGCATTTTGTTCAAAAATTTTATTTGTATCTTTACTATCTTTTAATACTTTTTTAAATTGTTCTAAAGACAATCCACTTGGCTTATTTAAAGCCATATCGAAACTTAGTGGTTCTATCTTATTTGTATTTTTATTTTCAACTTCTTGTTGTTTTAGTGTATTATCAATATATGTTGTACTTTCTGCCTTAACATAACCAATAGTACTACCACTTGCAACTTTATACCAATTATTTCTAATTTCTAATAATTTTAATTCATCATCTTTTGCTAATGTTGCTATTTTCTGTGATTGTTCTTCTGCTTCTAGCCTAACTGTTAACCTGTCTGATGTTACATATAAGGTATCTCCTACTTTTACTTTGTAATTACTTTCATAATTAGCAGTTCCAACCTCTACAATCTTATTTACAGAAGCTTTAGTTATTTTACAAGCAACTTGTTCTTCATTTATTAGTTCACCATTTTGATAAATTCGTTTTGTTGTGATTTCTTGTTTACCCTCTCTTCCCTCTTGAACCACTTGCAGAGTACCTTTTGGTAATTTATTATTATCCTTATATTTTGTTATGTATTCCAATGTAGCTTCTTCAATTGAATACTCCTCTTTTTGTCCATTTTTCTGGTTTTCATTAATAATTTCTTCTATATTTATTTTCTTAGCTCCACTTATTTTTATATTTTTGGTGTTTGCTAAATCTATTGTTCCTGAAGCATAAACACTACTTTGTCCAAAATAATAGTTATAAAATATAATTAGATATAATACACTAATAACAAAAGCTAAAAAGGTAATAACATTTTTTAGCGTAATTTTCATTTGTACTTTTTGTTGCCTTTTGGCCTTATCTTTCGCTTTTTTATTCATTACTTATAACCTCTTAAATTTATTCTAGTATTATTTTACCTTTTTACTAATTTTTTGTCAATGAATAAATTTGGAATTTTAAAATGAGACAGTAGGGACAGGTCTAAAATGTGTCATTTAAAAACTTTACTTGATTTTATTTGATTTTTGTACTATGATATATAGGATTTAAAAGGAGGAAATTTATGGACAAGAAAAAAAAGATACTAACTATAATTGTTTTTATTCTTTTTATTGTTGTTTTTGTGTTGGCTTACTTGCTATTTCAAAAATACGTTATTAAAATGAATTTTGAAAAAGATATTTTACCATTTGCGAATAAGAATGATAAAACAGTTTTTCAAGTTAATAAAATTGTTTTATTTAGTAATTGTGATGCAAAAAATAAAACTGGCTCTGTTTCTAATTTTACAATTGAAAATTTGTACCAATACACAGATATAGCAATTTTTATTAATAATTCCTCTAAAGAAGAAAAAACATTAGAAAATACTTTTAAAAAAGTTTGTATAAAAAATGTTCAAATTTCATCTTCTCCACAAGTTGGTGAACCAAAACTATTTTTTAAACCTTTAAGCCAATTTGCAAAAAGTGATTTTACTCCAGAAAATGAAATAACAGAAACTTTTGATTTTACAGTTACATCAGAAGATGAAGCTAATTTAGATACTCCTGTTTTATATAATAATTTAGCTAACCCAATTACCCTTAGCTATGTAAATCAAAATATCAAAACAGATTATACAATAACAGATACAAGTACACCTATTACATATGATGGTTCTCTTCTTAAAAGATGTAATGTTGGATTAGATACAATTAATGGTAAACTTTCTTTTGATATATATATTACCAATAATTTAGATGAAGAATTTAAAGTTTGCGTATTTATTGATATACCTTTAGAAAATGATAGTAAATCAATTTATGATGGTAGTTTAAATGTAACTAAAAATACTAATTTTGTATTTTATCGCTACCAATAAAAAATATATAGACTTTTAAATCAATTAGTGAATTGTATTAAAAAGGAGATTTTTAAAAATGAAAAAAAATATTTCAATAGCAGAACAACTAAAAACAAAGTATCACAAAACTGGAGAAGTTACAGATTTTAAAGATATGTTGTACAGGTCTTGCGACATCTATCGTTCAAGAACTGCCTTTAAAACTAAAGATGAAAATGGGAATATAATTTCTATTACATATGCCGAGTTTAAAAATGATATTGTTCATCTTGGGACAAGTTTATTAGAAAAGGGATTTTTAAATAAACGTATAGCTGTTATTGGAAAAAACAGCTATTATTGGTGTGTTTCTTACTTAGCAGCAAGTATTGTTGGTGTTGTAGTGCCTATTGACAAAGAACTACATAATGATGATGTTATTAATTTTATGAATGTTTCTGAAACTGTATGTATTTTAGGTGACAGCAAACATTTAGATATTATTTTAGAAAACAGGCATAAATTAAAAAATCAAAATACAGTTTTTGTACCTTTTGATAAAAAAGATACAACTTCTTTTGAAAGCTTATTGTTAGCTGGTAAAGCTTTTTATGAAAACGGAAAAGATGATTTTGATAAAATTCAAATTAATCCAGATGAAATGCGTATTTTGCTTTTTACTTCTGGAACTACTGGAAGTGCAAAAGGAGTTTGTTTATCACAAAAAAATATCTGTTCTAATATTTTATCAACTTATGGTATTGTTAAAGTAAAAAGAAGTGATTTATTTTTCTCTATTTTGCCATTACACCATACTTATGAATGTACTTTAGGTTTTTTATTGCCTATTTATAGTGGTGCAAGTATAGCTCACTGTGAGGGCTTACGTTATATAACTAAAAATCTAGGAGAATTCCACCCATCAGTTGTTTTATGTGTGCCTTTATTGTTGGAAAATGTTCATAAAAATATTGTAAAAAATATGAATAAGTCTTTACCAGAAAAATATAAAAACCTTGATGGAAATCCATTTTACAATTTGCCTTTTTATCTTAAAAAAATTGTAAGAAACAAAGTAAAAAACACTTTAGGTGGAAGACTTCGTGTTTTTATTGTAGGTGCAGCTGCCGCTAACCCAGAAATTGTAGCAGATTTTAAAGCTTTAAAGCTTATGACTTTGCAAGGTTATGGATTAACAGAATGTTCCCCTTTAGTTGCTGGAAATACTGACTTTTTCCAAAAAGATGATGCAGCTCGGACTTCCTATTCCAAATGTTGAATATAAAATAGATAATCCAAATAATGAAGGTGTTGGAGAAATTTTGGTCAAAGGTCCAAATGTTATGCTTGGCTATTATGAAGATGAACAAAAAACTAAAGAAACTATTATTGATGGTTGGTTTCATACAGGAGATTTAGGTAAAATTGATGAAAATGGCTATTTATACATTACTGGTAGATGTAAAAGTGTTATAGTTACAAAAAATGGTAAAAATATTTATCCAGAAGAAGTTGAATATTACTTAAATGATAATCCTTTAATTTCAGAGGCTCTTGTTTTGGGAATTCACAAAGATGATGATGATGAAACTTATATAAATGCTCAAATTTATCCTAATATTGAAGCAATTACTGAATATTTAAAAGGTTCTGTTCCAACTAAAGAAGAGTTATGGAAAATTGTTGCTGATACTGTTGCAAGTGTAAATAGAAAACTACCTAATTATAAGCATATTAAGAGTTTTGGTATTCGTGATAATGAGTTTGAGAAAACTACAACTCAAAAAATTAAACGCTATGGGGATAATATGAAAATAAAAAAAGATGAAAAATGATATGAATAATTCTAAAACAAAATCAGTATTATATATTTTTCAAAATTTTCTCGGCTTCCGACATAATTCAAGAACTTCTAAAATAATTTTATGG
>CATLUC010000070.1:4406-8573 GCA_950059165.1 uncultured Clostridium sp. | reverse complement strand
TCTCTAAAGGATTTTATTGTTTACTTTTCAATGTACTTTTTATGTCCCTCTATTTAGGAACGGTTTGCATTATACTATACCTTTTTAAATTTGTCAACACTTTTTGACAAATTTTTTTAAATTTTTTTTTACCATAAATTTTATCTGAAAATTTAGAGCAAAATAAAAAACTAGTAACCACTGTTTATTATATTCCTTGTGTTTGATTTTTATTACTAATTTTCTTAGTTTATTTTTTTCTTTCGCAAGGTACTTTTTAATAATACCATGTTTGTTTTTCAAAGTCAATAGTTTTTTTGAAACTTTTTATGGAAATTTTATCCTCTATTAAATTTCTACTAGAATTAGGTCCTCACCTATACATTTGATGTTTTGCCATGGTATTATAATTTCATTATTTTGTGAAAATATGTTAAGCATTTTATTACTTCCAGGAACTATAATAGATGTCGTTGTTGCAAGATTGATAGTTGTTCTCTTTTGTAGAATGTTCATTGTTATTACTGTCACATAAAAGATACTTTTCATCATTAATAATATATTCTTGCTTTTCTTTTTTTCTTAAGTTTCCTTCTAATGTAATTGGTTCTCCTATTTTAAAGTAGATTTCTAATTTGATATGTTTTCTATCCCCATCTACTTTTGATACATATATTTTATCTACTAATAATTTAATTAAGTCTTCTATGTTTTCATCTATTTTTATTTCTTTTTCTAATGCTCCTTTTATTTGTTTCATGTTGTCTTCTATAGAAGATAAGTTTTCCTTTTCTTCTTTTAAGTCTTTTATCTTCTCTTGTTCTCTTTGTATTTCTTGATTTAGTTCTTCGTTTCTCTTGTAAAATTCTTCATCAGATAAAAGATTTTTAATTGTAAGTTCTAGTAACTTATCTTTTTTTGCTTGTATCCCATTTATATTACTCTCTATATTTGCTATTTCTGTTTCAAAGTCTTTTGTAAAATTATATTTTTTGTACTTATTTAATAAATCTTCTATAATTTCTTCTTTATTAGAAAGAAACTTATTCAAAACTACTTTTAAAATTTCGATTAATTCTGTTTCTTGTATAATTGGACTTTCACATTCTTTTAGTCCGTATGTAATGTATCTACTACATGCCCATGCTGGTTTATTTGATCTTTTACTTCCTGCTATTCTATTATATCCTGGCATGTGTTCTTCTCTTTCGTGTTCTTTGCAATAAATTAATCCACTAAAAGCATATCTACTTTTAAATACCTCTTTATTTTCTACTCTATTTAAACAACTTGCTGATTTCTTTTCTAATAAATTATTGCATTTCTCCCATAGTTCTTCTGAAACAATGGCTGGTATGTTTTCTTTGCATTCAAATACTTTCCATTCTTCTTTTGGCATCTTTTGTGCTTTATGTAGTTTGTAATCTACCACTTTTACAGTTCCTGTTCTATAATATCCTTTATATTTTGGATTTCTTATGATTCTTCTTAATGTTTGTGATGATATTGGTGTTCCATTTTTTCCTTTATATCCTTTTTGTTTAAAATATTCAGATATTTTGTAGAATCCCATTTGACCTTCAGAATATAATTCAAATAGTTCTCTTATCATTTTTGCTTCTTCTTCATGTATAACTAGCTTTGTGTTATCTTTTCGATATCCGAATATGTTGTTGTTTCCTAATACTCTCTTTTTTTCAACGGATCTACTAAATCCAAATTTAACTCTTTCTGATAATTTCCTTACTTCATCTTGTGCTACACTTGCCATAATGGTTAATCTTAGTTCCGAATCTGGCATGATGGTGTTTATGTTATCAGATTGAAAATATACTCCCACTCCATTTTCTAATAACTTTTGGGTATAAGAGATACTATCTAAAGTGTTTCTAGCAAAACGTGTTACTTCTTTTGTTAATATTAAATCAAACTTTCTTTTTTTACTATCTTGTATCATTCTTTTAAATGAATCTCGTTTGTTTACACTTGTACCACTTATACCCTCATCTATATATCCTTCAACATAAGTCCAGTTAGAGACTTCTTTTATATGGTTTTCAAAATAAAAAACTTGGTTACTTAATGAATTTAATTGTTCATCTTTTTCGCTTGATACTCTTGCATAGTATGTTACTTTTAGTGGTAAGTCATATATACTTTTGCCACTACTTATTTCTTTTCTCATATTATATAAATCCATATTTTTATCTCCTTTCTTTCATAAAGTATCTTTATAGGTACAATTATTATATAATTGTTTTTCTTTTATGTCTATATTATAAAGTAGTTATTTTTCAAACTTTTTCTATTTCCTTATTAATCTCTTTTAATAATTCATCTTGTACATTTTCATATACCTCTCTATTAATTGTATTATTTTGAAACAATTTTCTATTTATTATCAATTCAATCTCTAACTTTACTTGTTTATTAGATACAATTTGCTTTTTTTCCATAGGCTGCCTCCTCTTGTTTCTAATTAATATTCAAAGTTAGATTAATGTATGCTAAAACTTATCTCCTCCCTTCTTTATTTTTTAATTTTAAGGCAAATAAATAAGCAAGCTATTTACTTTTGATAAATGCTTGCTTTTGGTTGATTTTTTGGAACAATATTTTGAACATAATTAGACTAAGTATTTTTTTGACATTTCAATTGCATGTTGCCATTGTAGATGTCTTAAATACTCTAACTCATAATCTTCTTTCTCCTTCAAAATTTTTGTTCTTAACTGTCTATTTGTCTTTTTTCTCTCAAGATAATTTTTATATTTTATCTCACTTCTTATTTCCTTTTCTTTTTTATAGTTAGGATGTCCTTTTAAAACTTTTGATACATATTGTGGACTTATTCCCAATTCTTTTGCTATACAAACACAGTTAAGGTTTCCTTCAAAATACAATTCGCAAATTTTCTGCCTCTTGCTGTCTGGTTTGATTACCTCCTCTCTTAAAATAGTAATCAACAATTCTTATTCCTTTTTTGAAAATTTGACTTTCTCGTATTTCCTTCCTTTTTATAAACCTTTCTTAAGTCATTTTGTATCTACTTTTGTTGTTGACATTGTTATTGTACTACATTATTTGTATAATTTCAATAGATACATCAAAAATTTTATAAATACTTATTTTTCAATAGTTTAAGTATTGTTTTTATATGTCCTTTTTATAAATTCCAGTTTATAATATTATATTTTTCATCTTTTTCTAGTAACTTGATTTGTATTTTTATCTCTTCTATATCTTCATCATTAAATCTTTCAAAATCATCATAAAATCCTGTAGATTTATTAGGAAAAACTAATGCTTCTCCCCAAGTTTGAGTTTTAGAATCTTTTGTTCTACCATATAAATGAACATGAAATTCTGGATTCATTCCTTTTTGATATGCCCAATTCCCATTTTCCTGATAATTTATTCTTTCAACATTTATCCCTCTATTTTTCATTCCTTTTTCCATTGCTTCACCTAATAACATGGTTAATCTCATTACTTCAATAGCTAATTTGGGCTCAAGTTCAATTCTATTACTAAAATATTCTTTCTTAGCTCTTATCCATAAATGTCCTCCATCTGTTCTAGGTATATGTGGAACTTTTGGAACAGCAACAACAAAATTTTCTGTTTCATAAATTACATTGTCATTAAATGGCTCTATTTCTTTATGTTTTTCTTTATTTAATAACTCAATTAATTTATCTGGAAAATTTACTGTCATTCCTTCAATGTCTAATTTATACACTTTATTTATAATTTCTTCGTTATTAATTCCCCATAATCTAACTCCTACCCCATTATTAGTAGCAAATTCTATATCTTCTTTAGATACTAAACTTGCTCTAGGACAAATTTGAGTTCCATTTATTTTTAGTAGCTTTTCTATATTTTCTTTACTTATTCCATCTTCAATAAGCCAAGATATCTTTATATTTGAATCTATTCTTCTAACATTTTTAAGTACATCATATAAAAATGAGGTTATATAAATATTATTATGTACTTTATATTTATTTATAATGTTTAATACTTCTTGCTCTATACCTAAAACTTTTAATTCGATTGCAAATGTTATATTTTTGTTTAAATAATCTCTTGCAAAATCTTCAAATAATACTATTTTTTCATTTTTATATTTATCATCAAACCAACTACCAAGCTAATATCCATGCTATATCTCCCCCTTTTCGT
>CATLUC010000070.1:0-4396 GCA_950059165.1 uncultured Clostridium sp. | reverse complement strand
TCAAACCAACTACCAAAATCTAATTCTAATAATTCTTGATACGTATATTCTTCAATTTTTCCTAAACCATTTGATTTTTTATCTATATAATCATCATGGAATATAACTATTTTTCCGTCTTTTGTCTTTTGAAGGTCTAATTCTATTCCATTTGCTTTTAATTGTATTGCTTTTTCAAATGCTACTTTTGTATTTTCTGGTGCATAAGCAGATGCTCCTCTATGTGCATATACTATGAAATTATTATTCTTGAAAATGTTATAATTAACAACTTCACAATTTTTAATTCCTAGATTAATTATATTTTTATCTTCTGGAATTCCATTAAAATATATATTAATTGCCCTACATACACCATTATGTGTAACTATTAATATATTTTCTTGTTCATATTTTTTTATATGTTCTAAAAAATCATGTACCCTTTTTATAAATTTATTTACATTTTCGGCATCTTTATATTCATGAGTATTAATTATATTCCAAAATCCATCATAATCAAAGTCATTATGCAATCTTCCTTCATTTTCGCCATAGCAAATTTCCAACAATCTTTTGTCGTAAATTATTGGAATATTTCTATCTATATTTATAATATCTGCTGTCTGTTTTGCTCTTTTTAATGGTGAGCATATTATCAAATCTATCTTTTCATTTTTTAGATTTTCTTTTGTTTTATATGCTTGTTCTATTCCTTTTTTATTTAATTCTATATCTGTTCTACCTTGAATTCTTTTTTCTACATTCCAATCAGTTTGACCATGCCTTGTTACTAGTATTTTCATTTTTTCCCTCTTTCTTATTCTTTATAAATAATAGTATTAAATAACTTCTATCTATACTATATTAATACTTTCGCCCTTTTTAAAATATTTATCTCCAATCAATATTCCATCATCTAAATATTTAATTGTATCACTGCTATTTTTTAGCATAACTCCACATCCATGTGGTGTTAAAGTAATTTCTTTATTACTCAATTCAATAGTATTTTGAGCAGTTAAATTAGGATGAACCAAAAAAATGTCATTTCCTGGTGCAGTTAATAAAGTAAAATCTTCCTGTTCCCATTGACAACCTATACATACAGCATTATTAATAGGCATTCCATAGTGACTTAAATTAATAATTTCCTCACCTGCCAACTCACCTAAAACTGTTTTACAAAAATATCTATTTCTATCTTTATTTATTTTTTGTAAAATATTAGCTAATTCTGAAAATTCAACAGCTTTTTTTCCATAGATATATCTTAAATATCTATTTTCTTTATCATCATATATTGTTTGAATATCATCATAATACCAATTACCTTCTGTAGGATATAATCCATATTTTAAATTGTCTTTTTTTAGTTCTATTGCAGAAGCATGAACTATCATATATTGACCTTTTGGAAGTTCAGATTTTTCTTCTTTTTGTTCCGCTAAAATTACAAAATGATTACCAACATTATAATTCCAATAAAATTTATCTGTTTTTTCTAAATCAATTGAATTTAATATTTGTGAAGGTAGATGTGTGTTTGCATATTTTAAATATGTTTCCCTATTTGTTATAATAGCATCTAACCTCTTTTTAAATTCTTGAGTCGTAATCTTTTGTTTTAATCTATAAACTGTAGTACCACAAACATTTACCGTAGTATCTATTGGAACAAATGGAATATCCGAATTCCAAAAATAACAAGCACCTGTATAAAATCCTCCTAACATTCTTGTTCCATTTTGTGCTATTCCTAAATCTGGCATTGCATAAATCATACTCTCCTTTTGTATTTCAGATAATTCTGTTCCTACTTTATTTAATAGTTTTGATGTTATTTCTAGATGTTTTAATATTTCTTTTTGAGTACTATCATTTAATGAAAAATTTGTTATCATATTGATTTCTCCCCATTTTATTTTTTCTTATTCTAGCATAAGTTTACAAAAAAATAAAGCATATCATAAATTAAATTTATAATAATTATCAACTACTTCCATAATCAATTCTAAACTGCAAATCACTATCAGAATAATACTCTGTAATTGCATTATACAAACAACTAATCATAAAATTGGTACTATTATGTATTTTACTATCTTGTTTCAAATAATTTAATTTGTCAAAGGCATAAAAAATAATAGAAGCATTTAATAACTGCATTCTACTTCTAACTACTTCTTGTGGTAAAACTGCTTGTCCTATTTTTAAGTTATTTGAATAAAACATAAGGTCTAGTGTATTTTCTATAATATTTCTTTGATTTTCTTTAAATAGATATAATTCACATTTTTGTTTTATATCTTCTAATTTTTTTGTTTCTATTTCTAACTGACTAACATCTATATTATTATTTTTATGTTTTTTATTATCTTTCTTATTTGCTCGTAAATTTTCTGTTTCTAGAATCGTAATTTTTCCTACACAATAATCTTCTTTTATTCGATTATCTGCTAATACATTCTCTGTATAATCATCTATATCAATATCATTAATCTGTAATTCTTCTTGTTCAATCTTACCTATATAAATCAAATTAGGTTTTCCAAATCCTTGTTTTTCTTCTTTTATGAGTTTTGCTTCCCTTAATTCCTTAAATGCTCTTGTTACTGGCTTATCACTTAAATTTAATTTACTTTGTATCTCTTTTCTAGTATAAATTAAATAAATTTCTCCTTTATCATTGATCCATTTATTCATTCTTGATAGGTTCATTCTATTTAGTAAAAATGAGTAAATTACTTTGGCTTCTATACTTAGCCTTTTATATTTTTCATTACAAAATAATTCTTGTGGCATTTGATAATATGAATGCTGTAATGTCTCATTTATTTTATAAAGCTTCATCTTCTTCACCTCCTGATTCTCTATATCTTACTAATAATTCATTGATTTTTCTTTTACTTAAACTTTGGTATTCACATTTAGGCAAATATTGCTTGATTATACTTTCGTATTCTTCTAATCCAAATATGTAAATATTTTTATAATTATCATTTTCATTAAAATAGTAATGTAGCCTTGCTAATATTTCCATATTTATTAATGGCATAATTACAATATAATTATCATCATCTACTTTTAGATCTGCTAATCTAAAATCTGATAATTCTACATCATACATTTCTTTAATTCTTAAATATATACTGTGTCTTACTTCATAGTTATTTCTCATTAAAAATTTACCATATTCATGATAAGGAATTAAAATTGTATATTTGTTTCCAAAATAAAATCCTTTTTCATATAATACTAGTTTTTCTATGTTATTTGTAAATATCATGGCATTTACATATCCGTTTTCTTTTTTTATATCGTAATAAATTGATTTTATATATTTATCATCCTTTCCCTCATATATTGCATATACTAAAAAATTTTCTTCATTGTAGTCTAAGTTTCCAATGTATCTTCTTGAATAAGTTGTTGGTTCATCTTCTTTTTTCATGTTCCAACTAGGTGTAAAAGTTAAATTATCTTGTATAAAACTACTTGCTATATCACTTATTACATTTAATCTCTCCATATTATTTTCATTTCTACAATGATTTCTTACTTCAAATCCATTTTCTAATAAATATTCTTTCCCTTTACTTCCTAATGTAACATATCTGTGCTTTAGTCTTCTTACATAATCATGTTTTGCTAATAACACAATCCTTTTTTCTTCATATGTCTTTGTTTCATAAATATATCTTGCATTATCTAATGATATTATTTTATACTTTCCTAAAAATATTAATAATTCTATATCTCTATTCTGTAATGTCATTCCACTTCTCATCTAAATCACCTCCATAATTTTCTAACTGTATCTCCCTTAAATGGTACACTTGTAGAGGGCACATATTGTATATGTCCCCTCTACTCTAGACAATTTCTTTTAGTTGTTTTCTATTAAAACTCTTGCTATTACTAAGTTTCTTATAAAAATAAACATAGCAAAATTTATTTCAATTTTTTTGCTAAAATTTTGCCATATTTGTATATATGTTTATCTTATTCTTTTGTTAATTATTTTTGTTATTTCATCTGCTGATAACACATAAACTTCAGCATATGGTCTGTCAGAATAATATCCTTGTACCATATAGCATGAACAATAAATATTATCATCTTTGATTACTTTGCCATGTATTAACCCATCTTGAATTGGTTTTACATTTCTATTATCTGCATCCCATATCTTTCCATTATCATATATTTTTATAATTGTTATTGTAAATTTATCATAAAATAGTCCTTCATATTTTCTTGTTATTCTAGCTATATTATTTGTAATTCGTTTTCCGAGTATAATTTGCCCCTTTTTTGATTGGTGGAATTTTCTCTGGAATATGTATTTTTAATATGTCATCTTCTATTTTTGCTTTGTAGTCATAGTCGATAAATTCTGTTACTTCATCTTCCA
>CATLUC010000069.1:6532-8711 GCA_950059165.1 uncultured Clostridium sp. | reverse complement strand
ATATTGAAAAAAGGAGGTTTTTGTGGTATTATGTTACATATAATTAAACAAGAAAGGTTCTATTATAAATGATGATTATAATAGAAAATATCCAACAATTCGTTCAATAAATGATAAAAAAGCAGTAAGGATGTATCATTTAGGCGAACAATATTTACCAAAGAATATAGCAAACAAAGTTGAACACAATCCATATTATTATCAAAATAGATATATGGAATTTATACACCCTAAAAAGAAAAAAAATACAAAATTTATAAATATAAAGGGAAATTTAAAGATATTAGTAAAATGAACGGAATTGATGTATTATTTTTATTACTATTTCATTTATTAGGCTTACTACCAAAGAGAGAGAACTATAAGCCACTATCTCCAGAAATGAAACAAGAAGTAAGAAAAATGGAACGATATTCTAATGAAATTAGACTTATTGTAAGCGAAAAACTAAAAATAACAGAAGATGTAAAAAGCTATATTACACAGACTGAAAAAGATATTGAAGATATTACTAATTTAAGGCAAAAATACAGAAATAAACTGAGAAATTGTACAGATGATAAAGTAATAGAAGAATATAAAGAAAAGCGAAATGAATGCACTACAATTCTAAATAAGTACAGAAAAAATCTAAAAACAGCAAATTATATTTTAGAAGATACACCAAAGGTTAAAGAAGTAATAAAGATTGAAATGCAAATGAAAAATGGACAAGAAGATATTACTAAAACAAAGAAAAAAGATAGAAATTTAAACAGATAATAAAGCAAAGAGGTTGTTACAAAAGAAGTAACAGCTTCTTTTTCATTAATTTTGGGAAATAATTGTTTTTATATTGATTTTATGATATAAATAATTCAAATACTAATTTGCAATGTAACATTGCGGACTTTAAATGGAGAAGAATATGATATACAAAATAGAAAATAAAAAAATGAAAGTTGTATTAAAGAATGAAATCATAGAATTGCCAATCAAATTAAAAGAAGAAATAAACAAGAATTTTAAAAATATTAAAAAAACAGGTGCTAACATATGGAATGGAGAAGTACTTTGTGTTTCGGAATGCAATATTGAAGATGATAAAGTTGAAATTATTTGTAAAAAATCCGATTATGCTCATTATTTATATGGAGAAAGAATGGGTTGCCCTAAAAAATATGAGTGTAGAAATTTAAGTGCAGGTTGCTTACTTGAAACAATAGATAACTATTACATAGTAGGAGAATTAGATGAGAATACCTCATATCCAACTATGTTACAAGTAACAGGTGGTGGAATTGATGGGCAAGATATATTTGATGAAAATATAGATGTAGAAAAGACAATAAGAAGAGAGGCAATGGAAGAATTAAAAATAAATTTGAACGATAAAGAAAGTATTTTATATAATAGATTGAGTTATCTATATGTTTCAGAAGATAATGAACAACCTGGAGTTCAATTATTCTCAAAGGCAAAAAGTAAAATGACAGTAGAAGAAATGAAAAAATACTTTGAGAAATATTACAGATATTTAAAGAAAGATAATTTGGAATTAGAATTTAAAAAATTGCACTTTTTGAAAAAGGATAATGCAGTAGAGGAATTAAAAAAGCTAAGTAACCCAAGAAGAAATTATTTAATACCATTATTACAAATAGATTCGAAAGGAACTTAAAATTTATGAAAGATATAAAGTTTATTCAAGTTCTATGGGATTATATGAAAATGAATCATGAACTAAAAAAAGCTGATTGTATTATAGGATTAGGAACAAAGGACACAAATGTTGCTAATATTGCATCAGAATTATATCTAAAAGAGTATGCTAATAAAATAATATTTTCTGGTGGTTTAGGAAAAATTACATACAAACTGTGGAACGAAACAGAAGCAGAAAAGTTTGCTGAAATTGCAATAAAAAAAGGAGTTCCAAGAGAAAAAATATATTTGGAAAAAGAGTCAACAAATACAGGAGATAATTTTAGATTTTCAAAAAAATTAATAGAAAAAGAAAAATTAAATATAAAATCATGTATAGTTGTGTGTAAACCATATGATGAAAAGAGAGCTTATGCAGCATTTAAGAAGATAATGCCAGAGTATGATGTTATAGTTCATTCAGAAAACATTAGTTGTGAAGAATATTATAAAAGGAATAGTAATGAATGGATAGATGTTTTGGTTGGAGATGTTC
>CATLUC010000069.1:0-6522 GCA_950059165.1 uncultured Clostridium sp. | reverse complement strand
AAAAGAAAATGATAAAAAATATAATTTTTGATTTAGGAAATGTAATTATAAATTACAATCAAAATAAAATAATTAATAATTTTACCCAAAAAGAAGAAGAGATAAAATATATATATGATGAAATATTTCATGCTCCAGAATGGACTTTAATGGATCTAGGAGATATTACTAATGATAAAGCAATAGAAATAATAAATAAAAGAAATCAATTTAAATATGAAACATTGACACAAGACTTTTTACATGAGTGGTATAAAAAACAACCTATAAATAGAGATATTGTAGAAATAGCAAAAATATTAAAAAACAATGGATACGACTTATTTGTTTTATCTAATATGGCTAATCAAACATATGAATATTTTAAAAATGATGAATTTTTTGGATTATGTACAGGAATTGTAATATCAGCACAAGAACATATAAAAAAGCCAGATGAAAAAGTATATAAATTACTTTTAGATAGATATAATTTAAATGCAGAGGAGTGCTTATTTATAGATGATGATGATTCGGGAAAGAATTATGAAACAGCAAATAGAATTGGAATAAAAGGTAGAAGAATTATTCCAAATAAAGCAGATGATGTCAAAAAATTATTATTAGAATTTAACATAAAAATATAAAACGAATTTTCGCAAATATATTACAATTCATTTGAAATTGTAATAAAATGCCAAATAGTAAGAAATGGAGATGATTTCAAATGAACGAACTAGATAATAAAGAAAATTATAATAAAACTTTCGAAGATATAAAGCATATTGACGAAAATGGAATTGAATTTTGGTATGCTAGAGAATTACAATCAGTTTTAAATTATAAAGAATGGCGAAAATTTGAAAATGTAATAAACAAAGCAAAGGAATCTTGTAAAAATAGTGATATTACTGTTTTTGAACATTTTGTCGACGTCGACAAAACGATAAAAATGCCTAAAGGTGCAACAAAAAACATTAGAGATTATAAATTAACTCGTTATGCTTGCTATTTAATAGCACAAAACGGCGATACTAGAAAAAAAGTTATTGCTCTTGCACAAACATATTTTGCAATTCAAACTAGAAAGCAAGAAATTAGTGAAAAAGAATATAGCGAATTAACAGAAGATGAAAAAAGATTTTACCAAAGAAACTTAACTAAAAAAGGCAATTATTCACTTAATCAAACTGCTAAAAATGCAGGAGTTAGAAATTTTGATAAATTTCATAATGCTGGGTATAAAGGTTTATACAATGGAGAAACAGCTGATGACATTGCAAAAAGAAAAGGATTAAGATATAGAGAAGATATTTTAGACAATATGGGAAGTGATGAACTTATAGCTAATTTATTTAGAATTTCTCAAACAGAACAAAGATTGAAAAAAGATAATATTCAAACAGAAAAAGAGGCTTGTAACACACATAATAAAATTGGGAAAATTGTTAGAAAAGCAATTAAAGAAGCTGGTCGGGACTATGCCAGAAGAGTTACCAACACCTAAGAAAAGTTTGAAACAGCTAGAAAAAGAAAATAAAAGAAATTTGAAAAAGGTTGAAATGAAAAATATAAATGGAGGCAATAATGCTATGGAACTATGGGAAGTACTAGATGACAATGGAAATCCAACAGGCGAAATAATGAAAAAATATGATCAAAAAGTTTTTGATAGAGGTTTATATCATTTAGGAGCAGATGTATGGATAATAAATAGTGATAATAAGATACTAATTCAAAAAAGAGCAAAACAAAAAAAGCTAGAACCTAATGTATGGGCTATGACTGGTGGTTCTGTTATATTAGGAGAAAAGTCGATAAATACTATTGTTAGAGAAGCAAAAGAAGAATTAAATATTGATATTAATGCTGATAATTTAAAATTGATTACAAAGTTTAAAACAGGAAATGTTTGGATTGACACATATATTTTAAGATGTGATTATGATATATATAAAATGAAATTTCAAGAAGATGAAGTTTCAGATGTAAAATGGGCAACTTGGACAGAAATTAACGATTTAGTAAATAGTGGTAAGTTTATAAAACATAGATGGGAATTTGTTAGTAAATTTCTTAAAGAAGAAATACAATTGTAGGAGTTAGATATGGAATTAAAGGAAAAATTAGAATTATTAAATGAAAAAAGTTCTATTGCAGAAGTTCAAAAATACATAAAAGATATGAAAAAAGCTAGAAAATTTGATGGAGTTACGATTGAAAGAGAAATGATGTTGTTTTTAGAAGAATTAGGAGAACTTGCTAAAGCAATAAGAAAAAATACAAATGGACATTTAGATATAGCAAAAGAATACAATACAAATGTTGAAGAGGAATTAGCTGATTGTTTTATATATTTGCTTAGTATAGCTAATATGAATAATGTAGATATTTTTAAAGCATTTAAAGAAAAAGAAATAAAAAATTGTGACAGAATATGGAAATAATAATATATGTTAAATTTCTTTTCAAAAAGTATTGCCAAATATAAAAAGTTATGTTAAATTAAAAATAACGGTTAGGGTGAAAAATTTCAAAAGTGGGTATACACTTTTCTGAAACTATTGCTATAACTAATTTTGAAACGGATAATAAGGTACTTTTGTGCAAGGTATTTTTCGCATACGTCCTTTGCTAAGGCACCAAATAAAGCATATTCGAACTTTATTTGCTTTACTACTAGTTTTGCAATTAAATTTCAAATAGCACAATAAACGGAAAACAAAAATGTTTTCCGTTTATATTATTTATTGTTGTTCTAATAAATACCATACCTAATAAATTTAGAATATCCTTAAGACATCATTATATGTTACATATAAAGCTAAAGCAATTAAAATAGAAAATCCCATTAACTGTATATTCATCTCTGTTTGCTGTTTCATAGGTTTCCTTCTTATAGCTTCTATAAACAAAATTAGAAGCTTTCCACCATCAAGTGCTGGTATTGGCAATAAATTTGTCACCCCCAAAGATAATGAAATTAATGCCATCATTTCAATAAATTCTCTTAAACCATCTGTTTTTGCTACAACCTCTGAAATCCCTACTGGTCCCATCATTTGGTCTATACCAACATTTCCTGTAAATAATTGCTTAATATTATCTACAATAGATATCAAAAAGTTTTGTGTTTCCATTCCACCGTTAATAACTCTATTTACAAAATTATCTTGAGCTTGCTTTAAATTTACACCTAGATAATAACTTGTTACATAATCTGGAGTTAGCTCTATTACTATTTCCCCATTTCCTCTTTTGATTGTAAGCGTCATTGCATTAATTCCTTCTTTATTGATTTCTTGCAGTGCAATGTTTCTATCACCATTTATTTCTACACCATTTACTTTTAGTAATATATCATTTGCTTGTATTCCATGACGTTCTGAACTACTTCCCTTTTCTACTGCTATTATTTTGCATTTTTCATCTAAATAAATTCCTGTTACTTTAGATTGAATTTGACTTGGCTTAACATCATATTCTAATATTTCTCCATTTCTTTCTATTTTCATTTTTATAATATTACCTTGTGATTTCGAAACTATTTCATTTAAATCCTTTTTGCTTTTTATCGTTTTTCCATTACCCTCTATTAATTTATCTCCTGATTGTAACCCAATGTTTTGTGCTGCATATCCATCTAAAACACCCTCTATTTCATTAGAAATATATGTTCCATTAGATGCTACTAAAATAAAATATACTACAATTGCAAAAATAATGTTTACTGTTGCCCCTGCTAATACAATAGCCATTCTTTTTGGAATACTTGCTTTAGAAAAAGACCTTTCGTCATCTGATTCTTCGTCCTCTCCTTCCATGCTATTATAACCTCCTAAAGGAATTAGCCTTAATGTATATTTTGTTTCTTCGCCTTGCTTATGCCATATTGCTGGTCCAAAACCTATGGCAAATTCATTGACTTTAACTTTGCAAAGTTTGGCAACTATAAAATGTCCTAATTCATGTATCGTAATTAGAACACCTAATAAAACAATTATTTTAATTGCTGAAATTAACACTGTAATCAATTCTTTTCCTCCCTTTGTCGTGTTGGGGACGTTTCTTTTGCGACATCATAATAAAGTAAATAGAGCATATGCAAATGGTGATAAGAATATTAGGCTATCTATTCTGTCTAACATTCCTCCATGTCCTGGTATTAGATTACTATAATCTTTGATGTCTACAAATCGTTTTATGCTAGATGCTGAAAAGTCTCCTATTTGACCTACTAAGCTTAGTATTAAGCCTATTCCTGCTATAAATAGGTATGAATAATTCATTCCTAAATATTTGTTTATTATATATGTATAGATTAGCATTATTAGTATGGCTCCTATTGTGCCTGCTATACAACCTTCTATTGATTTTTTAGGACTTACTTTGCTAAATTTGTGTTTTCCCATATATTTTCCAATAAAGTACGCAAATATATCTGTTCCCCAAGCTGCAAAAAGTGCATACCATATTAGTATATTCCCATTTGGCATTCCATTTATAAATGCTACAAACATAATGAAAAATACAACATAAAATATCCCGAGGAATGTGTATGCAATGTCTTTGAAACTTGTTTTCATTTGCGTTGCTATTACTTGTGCAAATAAGATTATTAAAATTGTTGGCACACTTAGAGTTACTACCATATTTAAATATTCTTGTGGTACAATGTGAATAAATGCTATACTAAAGCAACTGACATATCCTAACCATTCTACTGGTTTTGCAACTTTTTTTATGGCATTAAAATATTCACTCATGGCAAGTAATGCAATTATTGCTAATGCAATATCTACTACTATTTTATTCCCTAATAAGAGAATTATTAGTACAAGTGGAAAGCCTAATAATCCTGATGTAATTCTTTTTATATCCATTTATTAATTCCTCCTTTGCCTATTCTTATATGCTCCATTTTTATTTGTCTGCCAAAATTGTCCTTTTAGTTAGCTCCAAATTTTCTAGTTCTTTTTTGATATTCTATTATACTATTGTCTAAATCTTCTTCGCTAAAGTCTGGCCATTTTTTTTCAATAACTAATATTTCTGAATAAACAGATTGCCATGTTAAAAATCCACTTAGTCGTTTTTCTCCACTTGTTCTTACTATTAAGTCTGGGTCTGGATTTCCTTTTGTATATAAGTTGCTTGCAATTGTTTCTTCATTTATATCTTCAATTTGCATTTCACCTTTTTTTACTTGCATAGCTATTTTTTTTGTTGCTTTTATTAATTCATCTCTACCACCATAATTTAACGCAATATTAAAGGTTATTCCTGTATTATTCTTTGTTCTTTCCATGCAATTTTGTATGCTTTTTTGCATTCCTACAGGTAATGCACTAATATCTCCTAATATTTTGACTTTGATATTTTCTGTATCAGCTCTTTTAGAATAATCTTCTAGATAGTTTTGCAATAACATCATTAGTGTTTTTACTTCTTCTTCTGCTCTTTTCCAATTTTCTGTTGAAAATGCATAAACTGTTATGTATTCTAGTCCTATTTTATTAGCATATCTAACTATTTTTTCAAGTGTTTTTGCTCCTTCTTTGTGTCCAAAACTAACTGGCTTATTTTTTTCTTTGGCCCATCTTCTGTTTCCATCCATTATAATGCCAATATGTCTTGGCATATTTTGTTTATTAAATTCCATTTGCCCTCCTTGATAGTTTCATAATTTGTAATTAGTATTGGAAAAATCAGTATGACTTTCTAATATATAAATTTAAACTGACATAACTTCTTTTTCTTTTGCCTCTAGTATTTTATCAATTTCTTCAATGTTTTTATCTGTAATTTTTTGAATTTCATTTTCTGCTTGTTTTAGTTCATCTTCTGTCATTTCTCCATCTTTTTGAGAAGCTTTAGCTGTGTCAATCCCATCTCTTCTAATAGAACGAATTGCTACTTTTGCTTCTTCTGCCATTTTGCGAACATCTTTTACAATTTCTTTTCTTCTTTCTTCATTTAATTCAGGAAAGGCTAGTCTTATTACTTTTCCATCATTATTAGGATTAATTCCTATGTCAGATGCTAAAATTGCCTTTTCAATTTCTTTTAAAACACTTGCATCCCAAGGTTGAATAACAATTAGCCTTGCTTCTGGTACAGATATTCCTGCTACTTGACTTATTGGTGTTGGTGTTCCATAATAATCTATTTTTACTTTGTTTAAAATGGCTGGGTTTGCACGCCCTGCTCGTACCTCTGCTAATTTTTCTTGATAAACACTTATTGTTTTTTCCATTTTTTCTTTAATATTTGTATAATCCATAAAAATCTCTCCTTTTTTATTCTTATTTTAAAATGTGCAAGATGCTGATTTTCTTCTTTATTTTTGTTAAACTAATCAAAATTAGTATATTGCACATTTTTGTGATTACTAAGAAGACGATGGCGTACGTTGGTACGTCGAGGTTTCTTAGTAATTATGAAAATGCGCAAGATGCTGATTTTCATTAGTTTACAATTGTACCTATCTTCTCACCCCTAACAGCCCTAACAATGTTTTCTGGGTCTGCAATTCCAAATACT